>CAYTPB010000079.1:0-3231 GCA_964439785.1 uncultured Gammaproteobacteria bacterium | reverse complement strand
AGGTTGACACTTCGCAGGCTACAGGTTAAAATTCAAAGGTTATGCGATATGCAGTTATACAAATAGCCGGAAGACAGTATGTAGCTGAGCCTGGAAAAGAGTTTTTAGTCAACAGCCTGGGAGAGGTGAAACAAATTGAGGCAGAGGTTTTGCTGCTGGCAGATGATAAGAGTTTAAATGTCGGCAAGCCTTTTTTGAAGGATAAGCTGAAATTTGACGTACTGGAGGCAGTTAGGGGCGAAAAAATCAGGGTAGCTAAATACCATGCAAAAGCCAACACCAGGAAAGTTAGGGGTTCAAGGGCCGTTTTAAGCAAAATTAAACTGTCTGAAAGCAAACCCGCCTCTGCCAAAGTTTCGGCGGGCAAGCCTGTGAAAAAGAGTTGAAGATTTCTTTTCACAATAATATAATTAAGGAGGATAAACTTAACAACCAAAGCTGGGATGGACTTTTCGGTAACGTGAGTTCATCAAATTACCCAAGCTAGGTAGAAAAGTCCAAACCATTATGGCACATAAAAAAGCAGGATCAACAGCAAAAACCAATAGAGATTCCATCTCCAAGAGATTGGGTGTTAAAAGGTATGGAGGAGAAGCTGTTGGTATTGGTGAAATTATTATCAGGCAAAAGGGCAGTAAGTTTAACAGCGGCAAAGGCACAAAACTCGGCAATGACTTCACTATCTTTGCAGTCCAGGGAGGTAAAGTCAATTTTAAGACTAAGCTGGGTAAAAGAGTGGTTGAGGTAATTTAACAGTTGAAGCTTGCCCAAATATAAATGGATCCGCAACAGGAAGAACGCATTTTTGAACTGGAGATTGATTTGCTCCAGGCCAATCCTTTACAGCCCCGGGGTTTGATTACCCCGGAATCTTTGGCCGAGCTGGCCGAATCAATCAGAGAACACGGTGTGCTGGAGCCGATCGTGGTGGCCAAAACTCCGGCCGGGTACCAGATTATTGCCGGAGAAAGACGCTGGAGAGCAGCCAGGCTGGCAGGTCTTGCCAGGGTACCGGTTATTATCCGCGAGACCACTCCCCAGGGGATGTTGGAGATGGCAATTGTCGAAAATGTCCAAAGGATTGACCTAAATCCGCTGGAGAGGGCCCAGGCTTATAGGAGGCTGATGGATGAGTTTGATTTGACCAACTCCGAGATTGCCTCAAGGGTTTCCAAAAGCCCGTCTTATATTTCGAACACTATCAGACTGCTGACCTTACCGGATGCATTAAAAGACGCGCTGATGTCGGGCCAAACCACTGAGGGTCATGTCAGGGCGCTGTCGGCCCTGGAGGATCCGCACCTGGTTGTGGAGGGTTATAAGGAAGTCTTGAGGAAAAACCTGTCGGTTAGAGGAACGGAAGAGCTGGTAAGGAAGATGAGGTCTTCGCATGGAATTGGGCCCAAAAAGGGTTCTAAACCGGAGATGATGAGGATTGTTAATGAAGATATAGACCAGATCCAGGAATCGCTGGCCAGAAGCATTTCAAACAGGTCCCAGAACCAGTCCAAAGTTAAATATACCCTGACCGGAACTACAGCCAGGCTGGAAATCAGGCTGGACGGTTCGCCGGACGAAACCAACAACACCATTCAACAGATCTCAAGGGCGATAATAACTTCTTTCGGCGAAGCTTCAGAATAATTATTGCAGGGTGCTTTTATAACCTCTTCGCCAAACATACGCTTTTTCAAAGCGGGCGATACAGGCGAAGTTAGGTTTCAAGCTTCGAAGCTTGAAACGCTAAGCGGTTTAAGCTTAGATTTGAGAAAACCGCGGGCTCTAAGTCCGCGGAAGCTTATAGGTAACTGTCGGGATGATTCCAATTTCATTTTCAGGCCAATATCTAAAGAAGGCCTGGCCGATTATTTCCTCCCGGGTGATAAAACCCCATTCCCTGGAATCCGAGGACTGGAGACGGTTGTCTCCTAAAACGAAGTAATGGTCATCAGGCACAATGGTTTCCTGGTCATCAGGTAAAAACCTGCCGCCGGTGGTACAGATGGAGGGGTTTAAATAGACCTTTTCATCAAGCTGCTGGCCGTTGACGAAAACATGGCAGTCGGAGACTTTAACCCGGTCGCCCGGCAATCCGATAATCCTTTTTATAAAATCCTCGGATTCGTTTAGGGGGTCTTTAAAGACGATTACCTGGCCCCTTTGGGGCGGGGAAAAACGGTAGCCGACCTTGTTGGTGATTATATAATCACCGTTTTGGAAGTTGGGAAACATGGATGAGCCTGAAACCCTGTGCGGCTGGGCGATAAAGAGATATATGGCAGTGCCAATGGCCGCGAAAACTACCAGAGTTTGAATAAATTCGATGATATGGGTTTTCAGCGGCACTTTTTGCTCGTAGGGGTTGTAAGGCTTAAGCTCGGGTTCCATGAATTAAATTATCTCAAATTATCCGGCTTTTTTACAACAGCCAGGTTTTGTTTTACGGCTTCAGGAAGTGAAAAAGCCGATCGGGTAAAGACTGTTAAAATTGCTGGAAAAAAAGTAAAATACTCTAGATTGGATCCGTGGCTCAGTGGTAGAGCGCTTCATTCACATTGAAGAGGTCAGAGGTTCAAATCCTCTCGGATCCACAAAGATTATTTGGGGGATAAAATTTGGTAAACTCAAAAATGTGCTGAATAAAATTTTAAAAAACTCCTCCTACCTTTTAGTTGCCCAATCCTTAACCAAAGTCATTGCCTTTTTTTACACCTTCTTTCTATTGGCCAATATCGGCGGGGTGGCCAATTACGGGTTATATATTGTGGCGCTGTCTTATTTTGCCCTGGTTTCCTCAATTTCTGATTTCGGACTCAGCCAATACACCATCAGGGAAGCGTCGGTTTTTAAGGAAAAATTGCCATCTCTTTTAAGCAATATAATTGCCTTAAGGCTGGCGGTTTTAGTGATTACTTTTGTGGTTTTAGCTTTAGTTCTAAAAAACTTTGATTCAAATAATTTCCGGGTAGTAGCAATTTTATTGGCTGTTTTAGCCACCTTTCCACAGGGAATAGCTTTGGCGATTGATACAGCTTTCGTTTCCCACCAAAGGCTGCAGTATTCGGCGGTTGGAATTTTAGTTTTGAGTATTTTTACTACTCTTTTGGGGATTTCATTCGTCAGGGCGGGTTTTGGGGTTTTGGGAGTTTTGCTGGCTTTAATATTTGGTGAAATTATTTACTCACTTTATAGTATTTACATCTTAAAAAGACTTAAAATTAAAATTTATTC
>CAYTPB010000078.1:0-3249 GCA_964439785.1 uncultured Gammaproteobacteria bacterium | reverse complement strand
TCCTTTGGAAAGTTCGCCGTTATATTGTTTCTGAAATAACAATACATCTTATCTAGATCCTGGAAATCGTTAATTAATTTCGCCTCTTTCCAGCTTTCTGGGTATCTAAGCTTATAGGCATTCTCCAATTGCTGAAAAAAATCCTTAACAGACTGATCGTAGCCTTTCTCGGGTAACTTTGACATTACCACTTCAAATAGTTTTATTAGTTTATGTTCATACAGCTTTAGTTCTTTGGGGGTCAAATGCCTATCTTGTGTAATTTTAGCCTCAATTAAGAGAAATAATTTAAAAAGTTTTTCAAATGCTTCAGCTGCTTTTGATAGACCTGTATGAGTAAGTCCATTAATTAATAAGGACCTCGCTGAGAGGTAATCCATATCAGCGATTCCTAAATATTCTAATCTTTTAACCAAGCTCTCACTCATGAAAACAATTTTACCTTAAAGGATATTTTAAAATTAGACCCTATCTCTCCAATCTACCTGTAAATCCTGAAGTTTCCACTATCTTTTGGGCAATATTTGCGGGCACTTCCTCATACCTGGAAGGTTCCATGTAAACCGTCGCCCGGCCCTGGGACATGGATCTGACTATAGTGATATAACCCTGAGCTACCTCAGCCAAAGGCACCTCGGCCTTAATTCTGGTGGAATTTCCCGCCTTTTCCGTTCCCTGGATCAAAGCTCTCCTGCTTGATAAATCACCGATAATATCTCCCATAAACTCCTCGGGTGTAGACACCTCAATCAGCATGATCGGCTCAAGCAGGATCATGTCAGCACTCTTTGAGGCCTTGGTCATACCCATGGAGGCGGCTATCTTAAAAGCCATTTCATTTGAATCAACCTCATGGTATGACCCGTCATAAACCGACACCTTAATGTCGGTTACCGGGTACCCGGCCAAAAGCCCGGTATCTTCCCTCTCGATAACACCTTTTTCAATCGCCGGAATGTACTCTCTTGGAATTGCCCCTCCGACAATCTCGGATTTAAATTCCCTTCCCTGTCCCCGGGGAAGCGGCTCAAGCCGGAGCAGACAATGTCCATAGTTACCGCGGCCGCCTGTTTGTTTAATGTATTTACCCTCACCCGTAGCGGTTTTCTTGATCGTTTCCCGGTAAGCCACTTGCGGCTGGCCGACATTGGCATCCACCTTAAACTCCCTCTTTAACCTGTCAGCAATAATCTCCAGGTGAAGCTCACCCATTCCGGAGATAATGGTTTGGCCGGTCTCCGGGTTGGCCTTAACCCTAAAGGTCGGGTCTTCCTCGGCTAATCTGCCTAAAGCCAGGCTCAGTTTTTCCTGGTCTGACTTGGTTTTAGGTTCAATTGCCAGGGAAATAACCGGTTCGGCAAAGGTAATTGATTCCAAAATAATTGGGGCGCTCTCATCGCAAAGCGTATCTCCTGTGACTGTATCCTTAAGCCCCACCACGCCCACAATCTCTCCGGCGTATGACTCATCAATCTCTTCCCTATCATTGGCGTGCATTAAAAGCACCCTTCCCACCCGCTCTTTCACGTCCTTGGTGGAGTTATAAATATATGAACCGCTCTTCAAAGTTCCCGAATAAACCCTGACATAAGTCAATTTTCCGATATGCGGATCAACCTGGATTTTAAAAGCCAGGGCAGAAAGCGGAGCCTCTTTTTTATTTGGCCGCTCTTCCTCCATATCTGATTTTGGATTTATTCCCTTAACATTAGGCAAATCCTGAGGTGAAGGCAGAAAATCAACCACGGCATCAAGCATCGGCTGGACACCCTTATTCCTTAAAGATGACCCGGCTAAAACCGGCACAATCTTATTGGAAATAACAGCCCGCCTCAAGGCTAACTTAAGCTCATTTACGTCTATCTCCTCGCCGTTTAAGTATTTCTCCATCAAAACATCATCCGTCCCGGCAATTTCCTCAATCAACTTCTCCCGATACTCCTTGACCTGGTCTAACATATTGGAGGGAACCTCCTCCTCTACAAACTTGGCTCCGGTCTCATCCCCCTGCCAGATGATGGCCTTTTGTGTTAATAAATCGACCACGCCCTTAAAATCGTTTTCAGACCCAATTGGCAAATTGTAGGGCACGGCATTGGCTCCCAATCTGTCCCGAGCGCTCTTGATTGTGCCTAAAAAGTCGGCTCCCACCACATCCATCTTGTTGGCAAAGGCAATCAGGGGTACTTCGTATTTATTAGCCTGTCTCCAGACCGTCTCGGTCTGTGACTGGACGCCTGAAGCCGCATCCAGCACGATCACACCTCCATCCAATACACGCAGTGATCTTTCCACTTCAACCGTAAAATCAACGTGTCCGGGGGTATCAATCAGGTTAATCCTGGTCTCAATATCCTTAAACGGTCCTGATTTTGGAATCCAGAAGGTGGTAATGGCAGCCGATACAATCGTGATTCCCCGCTCTTTTTCCTGCTCCATCCAGTCGGTTGTGGTTGTTCCCTCGTCAATATCGCCGATTTTATAGGTTCTGCCGGTATAATAAAGGATCCTTTCAGTCGTAGTGGTCTTACCCGCATCAATGTGGGCGATAATTCCAATATTTCTGATCCTATCCAACGGATAATTCCTATTTGTTTTGGGAGCTGCCATAATTATCCTTTCTTTTGATCCTCCAGTTCGGCCGGATCAACACCTAAATCCAGTAAAATCTTTTTGACGTCAGCAATCCTGGCACGGTAAGTATCGGCATCCTCCGATGCCATCTGGTAAGCGGCGTTTTCCCGAAGGTCCCCCTCCCGGGCAGCCTCGCCTCTGCGCTTCATGATCTCCCCAAGCTCACGCTGGAGACCTGTCAGCTTTTTCCTCCACATATCAATTTTTTGTTGTTTAATATTGTCCATAAGTCTAAAAAAATACCTCCCCAAAAAATGGAGGTTTTAGCGTTACCATCTTACCTATTTTGATCCTAAAAGTCAAATACTCAGTTGAAAAATGAGGCTATTTCCAGCCGCTTAAACAAGTTCTAGGAACAAATCGAGGGGTCATATGGCTTATCAATAATTGGTATATTTAAGCCTGGGTTTATATTCTCGATCTTTCCTGAAAAAACCTGTACTTCTTGGGGAATAGAACCGGATAAAAAGATCCTTCCCTCAGGCATTGGACCGTCTATTTTATATAAATTACCTCTGGTATCAACCTCCTCAACGTAAAATCCATCCGGCTTCCAATACATAGAACTGGTTTCAAAACAGATAGTTAGGTTGGGTTAACAGGCTTTGTGGACTG
>CAYTPB010000077.1:0-3269 GCA_964439785.1 uncultured Gammaproteobacteria bacterium | reverse complement strand
TTTGCTGTAACCATAAAGAGGATTTTACCTTAACTAAGCTTCTAAATCAACCTTAGACCCTTCGACTTTGCTCAGGATCTAAACCAGCCTGACACTACCCTGGCCTAAAATACCTTCAATTTTTTTGAACAGTTCATCATTTGGGTTAACCGTAATCTGTAAGTTTAATTTATTAAACTTGTCGCCATTAGGAATTAAAATTGAGACAGGAGAAGACCCGGGAAATTGCCTGAGGGTGGAATTAATCTCCTTCAAGAGATTCCCATCGGCATTTTTAGGGATATCTACCTCCAGGTAGCTTAAATTTTTAAGGGGCCTGGCCGTCTCCTCATCAAAAACCTCCACCTCATCTACCACCATAGAAAATGAATCCTCCCTCCGATCCAGCCTCCCATAAATTAAGACCACCTGCTCCTTAACCAAAATGTCCTTGACCTCGGCAAAAGTTTTTGGAAAAATGACCGCCTCAATCTCTTTGGTGCCGTCAAATATCTTGATGAAGGCCATCTCCGAACCGCTCTTTTTAGTAATCACTTTTTTGGATTCCAAAATCACTCCGCCCAAAGTCAGCTTTCTGTTTACATGCTCATCCGACACATTCGCAATTTTTAAGCTGATAAAATTACCCAAGTTCTGGATCTTCTTCAAAAACGGCGGTTCATGCAGGTAAAACCCTAACAGGTCCTTCTCAAAAATCAGCAGCTGCTCAAGCGGCATCTCCGGAATTTCAGGCAGTTTGAATTTTGGCCCCAAACTCCCTTCTTCCTCCAGGCTGTCAAAAAGGTAGGTCTGGTTGGAAACGCTGGCCCGGCTCTTTTTATGGGCATTCTCCAGACACTCGTCCAAAGCAATTAGCTGGGCAGCCCGTGTCCCAAACTCATCAAGCGCCCCGGCCTTAATCAAACTCTCCATAGTCTTCCTGTTAGCCAATCTGGTATCAACCCTAAAACAAAGATCCGCCAGATCCGCAAATGGCTTATCCTCCCTGGCTTTAATAATTGATTCAATGGCGCTGATCCCGACGTTTTTAATGGCCGACAGCCCAAACCTAATACCTTCCCTTTGGTCCTGAGCATCAGCCAAAGGATTTCTTTCTATAGAAAAACCAACCACCGATTTATTAATATCGGGCGGCAGAGTTGGAATCCCCATCCTTTTGCATTCTTCTATAGCTGCAGCAATCTTATCGGCATCACCGTACTCAGCCGTCATCACAGCCGCCATAAACTCAACCAGAAAATTAGCTTTCATGTAAGCGGTCTGATAAGCTACCATTGCGTAGGAGGCTGCATGTGCTTTTCCAAAACCATATGCTGCAAATGGTGCAATCAGGCCAAAAAGTTCTTCAGCCTTTTTTTTACTCATTCCATTTTCCACACAACCCTCAATAAAACCAACCTTTTGCTTGGTCATTTCCTCTGGTTTTTTCTTACCCATAGCCTTTCTGAATTTATCAGCCTTATCCCAGGGGTATCCGGCAATATTTATTGCGGTATATAATACATCCTCCTGATAAACCAATAATCCCAACGATTTTCCCAGATATTCTTTCATCCGGGGATCAAGGTAATTTATCCGCTCCGGGTTTTGTTTCCGGACAATATATTCCGGGATAATGCTTAACGGACCGGGGCGGTAAAGCGCCACCATAGCCATGATATCGAAGATAGTGGTGGGCCTCAGCTCCATTAAATATCTGGTCATACCATCAGATGACAGCTGGAAAACCCCCATGGTCTCCCCCCGGGCCAACAACTCATAAGTTTTTTTATCATCCAGAGGCAATTTCTCCAAATCAACCTCGAGTCCACGGTTTCCCCTGACATACTCAACCGCCCGGCCCAAGATGGACAAATTCCTGATTCCCAAAAGATCCATCTTTACTAATCCCAAACCGCCATACTCATCCACCACCGAGAACATGTCATATTGGGAAACCAGTTTATCGCCGTTGGCTTCACGCTGGATTGGGGTGTAGTTTCTGATATCCTGCGGCGCAATTAAGATGCCGGCCGCATGGACCGAGGCATGGCGGACCGTCCCCTCAATCTGAACCGCCAGATCAATCATCTTTTTATATTCCGGTTTTTCCCTGTACGCTGCCGAAAGCTCCGGCACCTGCTTTAAATGTTCTGCCAAAGAAACATGAAAACCCTGTTTGGGCGGCGGCACCAGTTTGGCAATCCTGTCCACCTCTCCATATGGCACGGCCAGCACCCGTCCGATATCCCTAATCGCCGCCCGGCCCATCATCGTTCCAAAAGTCACAATATGGGCCACCTTATCCTCGCCGTATTTCTCCATCAAATAATGGATCACCTCATCTCTCCTGTCATCAGCCAGATCAGCATCAATATCCGGCATGTACGGGCGGTCCTTGGTTAAAAACCTCTCAAAGGGTAGCAAATAATCCAGCGGGTTTAAATTCGTCACCCCCAAACAATAAAGCACCAAAGATCCGGCAGCCGAACCCCTGGTGTTGGTAATAATCCCCCGGCTATGTGACCAGTGGATAAAATCCGAGACCACCAGAAAGTAATCGGCCAGCTTTTTATATTCAATAATGTCCAGCTCGTAATCCAACCTTTCTTTTATCTCCGGTGTTATCTTAAGTTTTTGCTCTGCCCGCTCATAAGTAATCTCCCGGAGGTATTCCATTGGCTTTTTCCCTTCCGGCGTATCAAAAATCGGGAAGATTGCTTTACCCAGCTCAATTTCGACATTGCACTGCTCGGCAATCTTAACGGACTGCTCTATTGATCCGGGCATCTCCCTAAAATCTTCAGCCATCTCCTCGGGGGAAGACAGATAAAAATCCGGAGTATCAATCATCCTCAACCTGTTTATCTCCGAGATAAACCGGCCGGTCTGGACACAGAGCACCGCGTCATGGGCCTCGGCATCCTTTTTCTCGATATAATGAAGGTCCTTTGTAGCAACCACCGGAATCCCCAGTTTTGGCGACAGCTCCTTAACCGCTTTCCAGGTTAAATCCTGGATATCGCCCATTGACTGAAGCTGCTGCCTGATGGATGGATCAAGATTGTGATCCTTTAAAAAATCCTTATACTTGTGGTTTTGGATTTCAAAAAAATAATTTCCCTCACCCATCAGCTCCAGATAAAATTTGGCCACTTCCTCGGCTTTCTTAAAGCTTTGCTCCTCCAGGCTTTCAATAAATTCCCCGCCCGGACAGCCCGACAGCAAAATCAGCCCTTCATGGTATTCCCGTAAAAGCTCCTTGTCGATCCTCGGCCGGTAATAATATC
>CAYTPB010000076.1:0-3272 GCA_964439785.1 uncultured Gammaproteobacteria bacterium | reverse complement strand
ATAATCTTCCCAGTTTAACCCGACGTGGGCAAAAGCCGCCTCGCATAACTCTTTAATGGTGTGGGTCTCGCCTGTTGCTATCACAAAATCGTCGGGGTTTTCCTGATTGAGCATCATCCACATCGCCTCTACATATTCTTTGGAATAGCCCCAGTCTCTTTTGGCATCCAAATTACCCATTTTTAGCTTCCAGTCTTTGGTTACTATTGGCTCGCCTGCCTCGTTTAAGGGGGGATTTTTAACTTTATTGGCAATACAGGCCACCCCCACCGACACCTTCCTTGTTACATACTGCATTCCCCTTCTCGGGGACTCATGGTTAAATAAAATCCCGGCGCAAACAAATAATTTATCAGATCCTTCCCTTAAAATCCTGGCGTTATGGTGAGCCATCAGTTTGGCGGCACCATAAGGATTATTGGGCTTAAAAGGGGTACTCTCGCTTTGCGGCACTTCTGGCGGCGCGCCAAACATCTCGGAAGTGGAGGCCTGGTAAACTTTTATCTTCTTCCCCTGTCTCTGCAGCCTTAAAGCTGACTCATAAATCCTAAGAGGCCCCAGCGCATTAATATCTGAAGTATAGACCCGCCTTTTAAAGGAATCTGCCGGTGCCGCCTCCGCCCCTAAGTTATAAATCTCATCCGGCTGAAAATCGGAAACGGCCGCCTCAATTGATCTCTCATCATCCAGACTCCCCCGGTAAAATTTAAGCTCAGAGCGGAGATGTTCCACATTCCCCAAATGCCCGGTCGAAGATGAGCGTAAAAACCCTGCTATTTCATAATTCTTGTCCAGCAAAAACTCGGACAAATATGACCCGTCCTGCCCGCTAATTCCTGTAATTAAAGCCCTCTTTTTAGACATTTCCCTTTTTTAATTTAGCATAATGTTCCATAGCAATCCTCACGGCTTCATCAATTGGCGGCATATGAATGCTCAATTTTTCCAGGTTAAATGACTGCAGTTTGTTGGTTGATCGTTTTTTGGTAGCCAATCCGTCACTAACCAACTCTTCCTCAGATATCCACTCATTAGTTTGATTTGGATCAACCATCTCCCTGTAAAGCGCCATCAAATCTCTATATTTTAAAGAGCCCGGGTTGGTAACATGAAAAATTCCCTCACCCTTTTTCTCCATCAGCTGATAAAAAACCTTTATCATATCCGGAATAACCGTTATGCTGTTTCCCACATCAATAATTTTAGGGTAGGCAGCTAATTTATCAATAATATTTCCCGGGTAAGGCTGGTCATCCAAAGGTACCCTGATCCTGGCTACGCCGGTATTAGGTAAAGAACCTAAGACCAAATCGGCAGCGTATTTACACTTTGAATAGTAAGCCACCGGATTTGCAAAATCATCCTCTTTCCATCCTTTAGGATCCGGTGCCTCGCCATAAAATACACAGCCTGAACCAATATGTAAAAGATATACACCTTTTTCCTGGCAAGCCTCAGCCACCACCAATGGCAATTCCACATTACCCTTGAAAGTCTCAACTTGGTGGGTTTCACACCAATCAACATTGGGCACCCCTCTTTTCCCGGCAGCATTCAATACGGCATCGGGCTTATATTTCTCGAGTTCCGATAAAACGTCATCTTTTGAATTAACCCTGATATCCGATAAAACCGCCTCATCCCCCCAAGCTTTAGCGCATCTGGGACCGATATATCCTCTTCCTAAAACCAGAATTTTCATAGTTATATAACCTTCCTTAATGTTGTGACTAAAGCTTCAATCATATTTTTTGACTATAGCCTTTCTGGGCAGACGGGTCAACTATCGGCCTGCCCTCTTTGAGGGGTTTCCACCACCACTCGTTTTCTTTAAACCACTCCACGGTTTTTTGGAGCCACTCCTCAAAATTATGCTCCGGTTCCCAACCAAGTTTTCTGATCTTGGAATCATCTATGGCATACCTGAAATCATGTCCCAACCTATGTTCTATATACTCTATACTTTGTTCTCCTTTGCTCAACATCTTTAGTAACATTTGTGTCACCTCAAAATTAGTTTTTTCCTCACCGCCAATGCAGTAAGTCTCCCCCACTCTCCCCTTTTTTAAAACCGTCTCAATCGCCCTGGCATGATCTTTTACATAAAGCCATGACCTGATGTTTTCCCCCTGGCCCATTAAGGGCACTTTTTTTCCCTCCAAGAGATTAGTGACAAACCGGGGTATTAATTTTTCCGGATCATGGAACGGCCCAAAGTTATTGGCAGCATTGGTAATAGTTATTGGCAATCCGTAAGTTTCAAAATAAGCCCTGACTAAATGGTCAGACCCGGCTTTGGAAGCGGCATAGGGCGTTCTGGGACTATATTTTGTATCATCATTAAATGGCGGATCATCCTTCCCCAAATGCCCAAACACCTCATCGGTTGAAACATGGTGAAATCTCTTTACTTTGCGATCCAGCGCTGCCTGAAGTAACGTAGCCGTCCCCAAAACATTGGTCTTAACAAAAACCATTGGGTCAATTATTGACCTGTCAACATGAGACTCGGCCGCAAAATGTACCACCACATCCACCCCATCCATAGCTTTCTCAACATCCCCTGGATTGGTAATATTACCCTTTACAAATTTATAGTTTGGGTTATTTTCAACATCCTTTAGATTTTCCAGGTGTCCCGCATAGGTTAAGGCATCAAGGACTACAACTAAATCTTCGGGGTGATTTTCCAGCCAATACCTGACAAAATTTGAACCGATAAACCCGGCTCCCCCCGTGACAAGTAATCTCATTTTTTTCCTTCCTTTAACTTTTTCACTAAAATATCATTCCTGACTTTAACAAAACCTTCCCGCTCCTTTTGCGGATCTTTTACCTCTTTTTCGTATGATTTATCCTTGTCTAAAATTGTTTGGGTTAAAAAGTTTGAAAAAAACTTATCAAATAAAACGGTATCCGGGATGGTGCAATGGCCGGTAATGGGACCGTCCACCGGGACCAGTACCGGCCTGATGACGTTGGGCAGATATTTTGAGTAACCCTCATTGTAAATCTGGTTTTGTCTGATATAGACCTGGCTGAAGTTTAATCCCAGTTCGTCACAGATTTTTTTCATTTCCTTACAGAAAATAATATTCCAAGCATAATAAACCAGATCCAACAGCTTGGCCGCTTCCGAATCCCTGGCATTATCGTATACTTCAATCTTTAATTTTAGATCTTTCAAATGTTTTTTGGCTTCCCTCAGGGATTCCGGGGATGTCGGACCGATAATTTTGGGAAACACAAACCTGACGGATTCATAAAGGTTG
>CAYTPB010000075.1:0-3295 GCA_964439785.1 uncultured Gammaproteobacteria bacterium | reverse complement strand
GGATTATCCGAGGAGTTGGGGACTGTGGCCGGAACCTCAATCGGGGAATTATCGGCCGGGACGTTGCTGGCCAAAGTTGCCCCCTGATTCCGGGCAACCAGGAAATAAAACAGTGTCCCGACAACCAGAAACCCCAAAATACCTGCCAGCACAATTGTCAGGTGATCCTTTAACTTGGCAAGTAACAGATTGAGTTTTTTGGACGAGAGGCGGATTTCCTCAACCGGATGTTCATCTATATTGGACAGGGTCCATCTGTTTGGCAGTTCCATAAATCTATCTTTCACTAATATATTACCTTATCGAGGAAAAATGAATAGCGGCTGAATTTAAGATACCCCGGCTTTTTTCCTATACCTTAAGAATAGAAAGTATAAAATGGCTATGACAATTGGAATCAGGGCAAACAGATAAAAACCGTGGTGGGCATGGACCAGGGTAAGGGTTTTAGGGCCAAGACGCTCACCCAAAGACAGGTAAAAAGCGATCCAAAAGACGATGGAAATTAAGGTGCTGATTAAAAAAACGGGATAGGAAATTTTGGACATGCCGGAAAAGAGGGTTATGGGGATCCTGAATCCGGGGATGTGGCGGCCAACGATAATAACCAGGGGGCCGTATTTTTTGAATTTTTTCTCCACCGTTTCCAGTTTTTTAGTATCAAGGTTAATATATTTGCCTAACTTTAAGATAATTGTCTGGCCCCATTTTCTGGATAAAAAATAGAGGACGGAAGAACCGATCAGGACGGCCACCATAAAGGTTAAATAAGCGTTCATAAGCGACACCCTGCCCCGGGAAACCTGGTAGCCGGCGTAAGTTATGACCACGTCGCCCGGGACAGGCAGGGGAACGCCCATCTCCTCAATCAAAAGCAAAAAAAACGGGCCGATCAGCGTCTGGGTATGGATGAAGCTGACTATCAGGTCCTCAATTGAGTCAAAGAAATTATTGATAGCTATTAAAAAATCCATAACTTAGGGCGGGCCAGGATCTATTATATGGCAAAGGCAACTTGATTTATAGGGCGTCCGGTGGAATCATAAGGTAGTGTCCCAAAAAGGTTTTGCGGCTCCGGTTTTGCTTTTCATAGTATTGCTGGCAGTGGCCGGGGTGGCAATTTATTCCTTCCAGAGCCAGAAACCCTTATCCGGCTCTTCCCCTGAAACAGCGGCTAACCAGCCCGAGTTTAAAAATTATGTTGATGCCGGACAGGGATTTGAATTTAAATATTCCTCCTCCTTCAGCGTATTGGAAGACAGCCAGGAAACTTACAATAAAAGGAACGGGGGGTATGACTACGCCAAAAACTTCACGGGAACCTACGGCTATCCGCCGCCAACTTTAATTAAGGGAGTCATCCTCAAAAGCAATTCCTCGGCAGATTTGTCCTCCTCACCCTTCACCCTTTGGATTTTTGACAACCCCAATAACTTTTCGCCGGAAAGGTGGTATGAAAATTACTGGTATTATCCCTTTGTCTGGGGGGAGTATGAGCCTAAAAAGAGCCTGGAGGGACCGGACCGGGAGGCTTCCCTAAGCGGACAGATTACCCATTCAAGGATCCTGAATTACGTGCCGGGGAAGCCTAAATTTATTTACCTGCCCTACAAAGGGAAGATGTATCTTTTCCGGATTATCGGCAAAGAAGATATCTTAAACAGCTTTGAATTTTTAAATTAGTTACCCTCGAGGACTGTAACCTTTAAGTTGTTCCCGTCGTAGCTAAAGTCAAAAGTGACGTCTTCCGGCTGGTTGTTGGTAATGTATAAGTTCTCCATGGCGCTTTCTCCTTTGGCATTAGGGCTGTCATAAATGGCCACACCAAACTCTCTGGGCACTTGCGGAATATTGGCAAAGTTATGGTTGGTCGGGGCGTAAACGTCTAAATTGGCGTCTTTGGCGGCCCAGTTAATAAGGGAGGCTAAATGGCAGACTCCGTCTCCATACAGGTAGCCGTCGGATTTAAAACCTTCGGCTCCGCTAAAGTTGGCGTTGGTGGTTTTAACCACAGAGGCCTGGTACAGCGGCAAAACGCTGTCGTGAAAGGCAAAGGTCTGGCCGGGTTTTAAGGTAAATGAGTAGTTAAACGGGCTCTCAACCTCGCCCCAGTTAATTTGTTTGGGGTCTGAGACCTTATTTTCCAGATAGGCCATATTTAATAAGATATTATCCTTAAAGACGTCCGAGACCGATTTTACAGGGTAGCGGTCGTTTAGAGACATCTCGTGCGTAGAGACGATCTTGGGGGTAGGAGCCATAACCAGCTGTCCTGCGCTGTTTAGGCTAGCCCAAAGGGCTAAAGTGGATAAGAATGTGGGTAACATAATAGTAAGTTTTATGGGCCTTTTTATAGGCCACTAAAGAGAGTATTATAGCAGAAATAGCCGCTAAAAGCAACCTATAGTAGATGTTTAGGGGATTTGTTTTAAAGTTTTATGATATAATTTTCAAATGGCTGAGAAGGAAGAAAACTTACCTAAAAAATTTAGCAGACGGGCGCTTTTAGCCAATGTGGTTTATGGAGTAAGCACTCTAATGGGGCTGGGATCAATTTTTTCCAGTTACCAGGTTAATAGATTGAACCGGGAAGGGGAGGTGCTCTGGATAGTGGGCGAGTCTCCCCAAACTATGCAGGAGAAAATAAAAGAGATAAATGCGTACAGGGAAACCAGGCGGTATGGTTTTGGTATGGCGGCTACCGGTTTAGCAGCTTCAGCCTTAATGACTGCCATGAAGGCTGGAAGTATAGAGAATGAGAGAAAATAAGAGATTCGGTTAATTTAGGCTGTTATCTCGAGAACCTGGATTCCTGATAAATCCTCAAAACCGTCGTGAATTTTAGCGCTGTTGGCTTCCTTTATAAAATTAATAAGGATTCCGGTTGGGTGGACACTTTCGTTCTGTTGGACCTGCTTCCTAAGCTCTTTGATATAACGCTCAACCTGGACTTGAAATTCCTCTTTTATGCCTGCTTCTGATTTAAGTTCAACAATAAGAGCAACTTTATTACCATTATCCTTTAACCAAACAACAAGGTCGGGATAAACTTCACCGATAACATGACCGGAAAATGTAATGGGTAGAGTGCGTTGGGTTTCATACATTATGCCCCCATCCCTAAGGGCGACCTCCATGGCTTTCTGGTATATTTCTTCCTTCCATCCAGAACCAAGTTCCTCCAAAATTGTGCAGGCACATCCCTTAAGAGTCTTAATCAGTTCTCCAACAGCTTTATCCATATTCTTAAATTCTTTATTCATAGCCTGGTATATAGTACTATAAGTTGCTTAGA
>CAYTPB010000074.1:0-3402 GCA_964439785.1 uncultured Gammaproteobacteria bacterium | reverse complement strand
TATGTCCGTTTTGAAAATATTTTCGAATCTGGCCTTAAATATCAATTGGCCAACCCCATGTATTTATCGGCTTTAAATACAGGGCAGGGTTTAACATTTAAACATATACCAATTAATTTGGATAGCTACTTTTTCAGCTTTCCAAAATTAAGTTTTGACCCTTTTCAGATAAAGTTTAGTAATGAAATCGGCACTAGCATCTTTTTGAGTTTTCCTTTCGTAATCTTTGCATTTTGGTTGCCTTTTAGAAAAATCCCTAAAAATATGAAGCTTTTTGCCCTCCTTAGTTTGACTGTTATTGTGTTTAATTTTCTTATTCTTTTTCTGTATTTTCCCAACTACGGGATCAGGGAAAACAACCGGTACTTTTTAGATCTGACTCCAATAATCTTTTTAACCATATTTTTGCTGTTACCCAACATTTCAAAAGTTTGGCTTTATGCAATTTTGTTTTGGGGAATAATTCTTAACTTTATGATTTTGGTCGACTAATTTGGTTTTTCATAGACTAAAGTGATGTAGTCAGCATAGGCAAGCTTCCAACCATGGTTTCTAAGGGCTTTTAAAAGTGGCTGGTTGGTGTTTATATTAAAAGTTAAAACAACACGGGCGAGATCAGGGGTTTTACCGGTTTGAAATAGGTTTGTCGGCCAAATAACAGTCCGAATGTTATATTTGTCAAAGGTTTTCTCAAAGTCACCGGTTTGGACTACATACCAATAATCTTTAAATGCATAGTTGCTTTGACTCTTTGGGGCGCTGTTCCACCTCCAGGAAGGCATCCGTCCGTCTATAAAATATTTTTGGTTGGGAAGTTTCCATTCAAGATAACCACCCCAGCCATATTGGTCAAAGATATTGCCCTTAAGCTTCACTGTGTTAAGGTTGGCTATCAACTGCTTTGGATAGCGGAATTGTTCCATGGTGTTGTAGTTGGAAATAAGGTTGTTAAAGGTTTGGATTGAAAAAATACTCAGGGTAATAATGTAAAACACCGGGATTAGAAGACGTAACTTTTTATTTACCCCCTTAAAATCCAGGTTTTCCAGGGCTTTTCCAGCAATAGGCAGTGAAAGGATTGCCCAAACGGGTATGTTCCTATAAGATGTCGCGGCAAAGACCAGGAAAATGAAAAACAACCCTATCTCGGATAATGAAAATTTACTTCTAAATTTTATTAACAGCGCGGTCGAGATAACCATGAAAACAACAATCCCAGCCTCCAGACCTAAAACAAACCTTGACCAAAGCGGACCCCATTCCTCAATCATCTGCCGGAGATATGTGTCGGTCAAAGTCAAAAAGATTTCATGGTAAACCCAAAGCCCATAAGGATTTAATAGGGTGGCTAAAAATGACAAAACCAAAATGACCATGTTTTGGCGGTCAAACTTCTTTTGTTCCCACATTTTAACAGGGATAACAAAAGCTAAAATCCCCAGGCCAATAATAAAACCGCCATGCAGATTAACCCATAGGAGCATGAGGAGCGGAGTAAGAATTTTCCACTTTTGCCAAAGTTTGGCATCAAATAAAAGCTTCATCAGAACCGCTATAAAAAGCCAGTCTAGAACTTGGTCCCTGACGCCGGAAAACTGCAAAAGCAAAATCACCCCCCAAAGAACCAGCGGTATCCACCATTTAAACTTGACTTTCCAAAGACTAATTACTAAAGCTAGTGTGGCGACGGCGGCAAACAAAACCGATAAGCCGGCGTAGCCGACTGTTTTGTACAGGAAGGCGGTGATAACGTCGGTCAGCCATTCATGGTCAACAAACGGGTAGCTGGACATGGTATAGGACATTGGGTCGGTCCGCGGAATGCCGGATGATGAGATTATCCGGCCCAACCTGAGGTGCCAGCCAAAATCAGGGTCAATTGAAAAATAGCTTTCAGCAAAGAAAAGGCTAAAAACCGCCAGGATAATAACTATACTCAGGATTTTCCTGGTTGGCTTCTTTTTGAATAAAGTTTGAAAAAAGCCGGATAGGTTGGTTAACATTCTTAATTATAATACCAGATTCCCTTTTATTGGTATAATCTAACCATGTTATCCAAACTGATCCTGGCTTCCGGTATTGAAGCCCAAAAGGAGGCTGTCTTAAAAGAGCTGACCAAGCTGGAGGTTAGCTTAAACCACCCTGACCTATTGTGGATTGAGGATGAGGGGAAAATTGGAGTGGAGGAGATAAAAAAGATTCGGGGGCACTTCAGTTTTAAGCCTTATTCGGCAAAAGGGAAGACGGCTGTTATAATTTCTTCCGAAAATTTAACCCAAGATGCCCAAAACGCACTTTTAAAAACTTTGGAGGAGCCGCCCGAGGGAGCAAGTTTAATTTTAGCCGCTTCCGGTGAAACCGCGCTTTTACCGACTATTTTATCCAGGTGCCAGATTGTACAGATATCAAATGACAAATCCCAATTATCAAACCCTAAAGATGTTGAAATTGGACAATTGGTAAATTCAAGTATAGGAGAAAGGTTTAAGATTGTTGAACAGACCGAGGAAAAGGAAAAACTTTTAGAGGCCCTAACGGTCTATATCCACCGGGAGCTGCCTAACCATCCTGAAAAAGTTAAATTTGCCAAACTGCTCCTTGAGGCCTCCGAGTGGCAAAAGAGCAATGTCTCTATAAGGACGATCCTGGAATACCTAATGCTGGAGCTTTAATCCAATGTATCAACATAAGTCCCCATAAGCCAGATTTTGCCTTTTTCAGGTTTAGGGGCCGGATTTTTTACCGAGGGCCGGGAGGCAACCGGGAGATTGTTACCGGAAACTTGTTTTCGCTTCGGTTCTAAATCCTTAGCGTCAATTGGACGATATTTTTCCCGGCTTTGATAAAGCGGGGAATGTGTATCCCTTGACAGAGGTTTAGGGGTGGAATTTATTTTAGGGACTTCAGGTTCTGACCCGGCTGGAGGATCAAGGAATTTGGTTTTAACCGGCCTTTGTTCTATATTTTGCTTTCCGTTATTTGGTTTAGCTTTTCCCTGACTGTTTAGGCTGGCCCGCTGGA
This sequence comes from uncultured Gammaproteobacteria bacterium, assembly GCA_964439785.1. Classification (GTDB taxonomy): domain Bacteria; phylum Patescibacteriota; class Microgenomatia; order Daviesbacterales; family UBA10151; genus CAYTPB01. The sequence continues at coordinate 381 of CAYTPB010000074.1, read as the reverse complement.
GTAAGTGTATTTGGTATGCATTGTCTCCATCTATTTCGGCCGATTTAAGCTGGAGCCATAAATCCATATCCATCCTGGTGGTTCCGTCTCCATCTACTTTCCAGGCCCGCCTATCGATACTTCCGACCTCTTTGTTTTCTCCTGACATGGGCTGATTATAAATCACGAGGAGAAACTAAAACAACTTATTCCGTTGCTTTTTTAAAGATTTGGTTTAAGTAAACTGTGTTATGGGGCTGATATCTTTCCTGGTATTTAAATTTAAAACCCGAACTTTCAACTAAATCTATTAATTCCTGATCCCGATAATGTTTAAAATACCTTTTAGCTTTAGGCATGCTTGGTCTTTTTACCCAACCCTCAAAATCTCCTTCAATGGCA
>CAYTPB010000073.1:0-3538 GCA_964439785.1 uncultured Gammaproteobacteria bacterium | reverse complement strand
CTTAAGCTAGTTATTCTAGCTTAGAAGTGTTACCGATGTATCTCAGCCTACTCACGAATATTATCTTCTGCCGTCATAAGGAGTTCTGCACATTGATCTTCTGATTCGCCTCATTTCTTGGACTATAGGAGTTGGATTTTCAACTGGGACGAAACGCATGTTAAGCTCAGGTGCAGGGAGCGAATTAATCAGCTTCCAATATTGGCCTCTTAAAAAGTGTCCGCCTTTATCAGAATAGTGCGTGGCTGCTACTTCTCCAAGATTTTGATTTCTTTTGTCTATTTCTTTTCCCATAATTTAAATTTCTGCACATTGATCTTCTGATTCGCCTCATTTCTTGGACTATAGGAGTTGGATTTTCAACTGGGACGAAACGCATGTTAAGCTCAGGTGCAGGGAGCGAATTAATCAGCTTCCAATATTGGCCTCTTAAAAAGTGTCCGCCTTTATCAGAATAGTGCGTGGCTGCTACTTCTCCAAGATTTTGATTTCTTTTGTCTATTTCTTTTCCCATAATTTAAATTAGCCTTAACTTTGGAGACCAATTATTGTATAGCAAATAATTGCTGCTTTAGTCAACCGTATAAATACAACGAGAGATATCTTATAGTAAGATAAGTTACTTTTCAAGTGTTAAAAAGCTGTATTTCAACTCCCCCTCTGAATTGGTTTCCTCTGAAATAATCTTTTTAAACTCCGAATAGTCGGGGAAAAAGGTGTCACCATCAATTTCTTTTTCTACCAAAGTCAGATAAATTCTGTCAGCAAAAGGCAGGGCTTGCTCATAAATTTGTTCTCCACCTATGACGAATACCTCTCCGCCTTTCTTCCCGCTTTCATATTTAGATGCTAAATCCAAAGCAGCTTCCCAACCGCTAACAAATAGACAGTTTGGGTCATTGTACATTTTCCCAACCCGTCTACTTAGCACAATGTTAGTCCTATTGGGCAATGGTTTTGAGCCAATAGACTCCCAGGTTTTTCTGCCCATAATGATTGGGTGATTTGTGGTCAAAGCTTTGAACCTTTTTAAATCCTCAGAGAGGTGCCAGGGGAGTTTTCCGTCTTTACCAATGGCTCCATTTTTTGAGACAGCAACCAGGATGCTAATTTTGAGTGTCTTTTTCATACAAACCCCCGGAGACGGACAGTTCGGCTTTGAGGGCCGGATAGGGATCATAATTTAAAAGCTCAATGTGCTCCGGTTTAAAGTCATCAATATTGGTAATATTGGGATCCAAGTTAACACTCGGCAGTTCTTTCGGGACCCTTTTTAGCTGCTCCTTGACCTGTTCAATGTGGTTTTCATAGATATGGACATCGCCAAAGGTATGGATAAATTCTCCGGGCTCAAAACCTGTTATCTGGGCCAGAACTAAAGTTAGGAGGGCATAGCTGGCAATGTTGAAAGGCACCCCCAGAAAGCTGTCGGCCGATCTTTGGTAAAGGTGCAAAGACAGTTTGCCGTCATTGACGTCTAAATGATACATGTTGTGACAGATGGGAAAGCGGGAGGCATCTTCCCGCTCGGCCATGGTGTATAAATATTCCGGGTTCCAGGAGTTAACAATCACGTTATGGGCATTGGGATCCTCAATCACCTCATTGATGGCCCATTTTAACTGGTCAATGGTTTTGCCGGGGGTCCGGGTCGGCCAGCGACGCCAAAGTTCCCCATAGATTCTGGGAAGCTCACCCCATTTTTGGGCAAACTTGTCATCTGCCGCAATTTTTTCAATAAATTCATCTTTTGACATTTCCGGCAGGACGTTTTTGCGGCAAAACTCTCTATAAATTTTATAGGGATAATCGTCCCAGATATGGACGTTATTATCCACCAGGTACTTGATATTGGACATGCCCTGGATAAACCAGAACAGCTCGTATAAAACCCCCTTCCAGTAAACTCTCTTGGTAGTTAAAAGAGGAAATCCCTGAGAGAGATCAAACCGCAACTGCTTTCCAAAAAGAGAGTACGAGGCGTCTCCGGTATCCCGGTCAACTTTCCTGAAGCCTTTATCTAAAATCTCCTGCAACAAATCAAGGTACTGGTATTCCGGGTGCGAATGGTCAAGGTGGGCCACACCGTTGCCGGCAGTCTTTTTGGGCATATGAGTTATCTCCTGTTTGGTAATATTTTTAGCCATTAAACCTGAGTCTCCTCCTCTTCTATGGAAACCCTTCCACCCTGGTGCTGTCCTCTGTAGTTGACTGTCTCTCCTTCAATAGTATGAAAGACGATATTGCAGAATCTGGCTCCTAACTGGAACTTAACCGGGAATTTGGAAAAGTTATACAAACCAAAGCCTAAGAAACCTTTATAACCGGGGTCAGTTTTGGTGGCAAATAAGAAGAGTCCGGATTTGGCTAAACTGCCTCTACCATAGACCATTGGCATTAAATCCTTCGGCACATTCAAGCTCTCAACAGTTTTGACTAAATAATATTCTCCGGGTTCGATAGTTACTTCTGTGGTTTCATCTTCTTTATACTCTGCAATCAGCTCACTTTTAACACCTTTTCTTTTGCCTAAATCCCCGGGACCGTCAGCTTCTATGAAAGCCCCACCCTCGGCAATCTTATAAACTGCTCCTAAACGTAAATCCACCCCCACTCCCTCCGGGTTTTCCAATTCCCTTTGGCCTAAATTTTCTATTAAATTTTCTTCCCTGACCCTTTTTAAAACCTGATCAATTCCCAAAACGCTCATTAAATTTTGACCTTTCTGCCGTCCCGGGTGATGTTTGAAACCTGGGGAATGTTAGAGCCGCCATAAACGTTATTGGGAGACCTTTTGTAGGACCGGTCAACGTTGCAGGCCATCACCTCAAAGGAAAAGGCGCAGATGGGCGAACCTTCATAAATAATGATCCGCTTGCCTTTTAAAAAGGTGCCAAATTCCAAAACCGGGTGGCCGTCCCAACCTGGATCAAAGCGGGCGGCAGTAGAATGGACCACAATCCCTAACCGGGCTAAAGAGGATTTGCCATGGAGATGGCCAACAATATTATCAGGGATAGTTAACCTTTCCTTGGTGGTAGCAATCACAAAATCATTTTCAGTTAAAATAAAGGGCTGGCCGGGTTTTAGCTCCACCAGTTCCATCATCTCCTCCATCTCCTCTTTGCTGGTAAAACGTAAATCAATAGTGTTCATACCTCCGGCCCTAAAGACTTTCAGCTTATCCCCCAAATGAAAATCAATGGTTACCTCATCGACAGCATTCTCCCAGTCTGCGGGCAGGGGATCAATTTTGATTACGCCTTCCCTGATATGGGCTTTAATGGCCCAGTCTGGCAAGGTCCCAATTAAATCAAAAGGGTTGGGACGGGAAATCTTTTGGGGTGTGGGTTTAACAAACCCGGTAGAATCATAAGGATTAATCTGGAGTAGTGTTTTAGGATGTCTTGGCATAAAAGTGGTCTAGTTAATTTATACAGCTTAACAACTTTTTTCAAGTGGGCAAAAGCTATTTTTTAAAGATTTAGACGGGCTTTCCAGGTCTCTGCTACTGATTGAGCGCGCTCGGCGGCCTTAC
>CAYTPB010000072.1:0-3592 GCA_964439785.1 uncultured Gammaproteobacteria bacterium | reverse complement strand
TTCATTATCTCAAATCCTGTAGTAGTGGTAAAATCTATTTGGGGCTACTATAGATAGGTTGTGCCTTGAGCAGTTTGGCCCGGACCAGTTTTAGCTCTTCCCAGGTGTAGGCTACACCCAGCTCCTTTTTTACCGGGGAGAGAAACTGTGTCCCTATTTTTTGGAAAGCATCTTTGATGGCTTTCTCCTTGTCAGCTTCCACAAACTGATCAATATTTAAATCCTTCCCCGTTTGATAAGCCTGGGCCAGATGGCTAAGGATCGTAGTTTGAGCCAGGTTTCTCTCGTTGGCTATTTCAGCTACGGTTTTACCCTGCTGGAAAAGTTCCACAGTTTTTTCTATGCTTTCTCCTTTTTCAGCCCAACTTTTTGAGGCTAAATTTGGGTCAGGTTCCTTTAAATTAACCAGCTCACCTAAACCAACTAAGTTGGATTTTTCCTTAAGGATGATTACAGGATATTCACCTTTGGTTTGGTATAAATATCCCTGCTCTATTAACTCAATCATCCATTCCTTAACCTGAGCTTGAGAATAATCTTTTAGCGTTCCATAAGTTTCCAGATTCTGGTGGCCATAGTTTTGGATCTTTTGGGTTTTTGCTCCTGTTAAGACAGAAGCGATGTAGTTTAGTCCAAACTTTTTGTTTAAAGACTGAATGCAGGAGAAAATTTTCAGCGCGATTTCCGCAGTGTTAAACTCTTTTTCCATTCCTTTAATCACCTCCCTTATTCCGAAGATAACCCGAATATAAATCTTTTTAAATTTATTTGTCAATATAGCAGTTTAGTGATTTTTAGATTCTATCCCATAGTAAGTATGTTATAATAGCTGAAGTTGTAGTATACTAGAGAGAATGTCCAGACGAAGACGGTCAGCTTACAAAATGCCCAGGCTAAAGCTTAAGCCCAAGACCATAGTAACCGTAGGCACACTGGTTTCCTTTATTTTAGCCCTCTTATCAGCTGTTTCCATTGTGACTTCCGCCCATAAAATTGAATTCTGGAGGTCAATGCTCCAGGATAATTTTGGCTGGGCGGCGGTTTTTTCCCCAATCTTTTTCATCCTGGTCGGGTTAGTGATCCAAAAGTCCAAATTAAAGTTTGCCCAGATGGGTACCTTGTTAGGGTTTATTACATCGGTAGTAGCTTTAATGGGTTTGTCCGGGATTTTATCCGACAGCACTGGCGGGGCTTTAGGGAGTTTTATCTGGCAGAATTTATCATCATTTATTAGCGGGGCAGGTGCAGCATTACTTTTACTGCTGATTTTTTTTGTGGGGCTGGTGGTGATGTTTGATGCCTCAATGTCCCAGGTGGCGGTAATCCTGAAGGCGGTTTTGGAAATTTTTGGCAGGATTTTTTCCGTTTTATCCCGCCCCAAATCTTTGGAGGTCAGGTCTTCCCAGATGAGGATGTCGGGGGTGGAAAACTCACCAGTGCCCCCCCGCCGGCCGATGCAGAAGGAAGATGCAACCCAGGATATGCTTATTACCAACGTAGCAGGCCAGGCCAGGGTCTGGAAGTATCCCCCGTTTAGTTTATTGTCGGAAAAAGGCGGTGCGCCGGCTGATCGGGGGGATGTCAAAAAGAATGCGACGATTATAGAGAAAACCCTGGAGTCGTTTGGAATTTCCGCTAATGTGGCTGAGGTTAATGGCGGCCCGGCTGTTACACAGTATGCTTTGAACATAGCCGCCGGAACCAAAATCACCAAAATTGCCAACCTGCAGCATGATATCGCTTTGGCTTTGGCGACCAGGACAGGGACGGTCAGGATTGAGGCGCCGATCCCCGGAAAGTCCCTGGTGGGGATTGAGGTGCCAAACCATACTTTAGAGACTGTGACTTTAAAGGCGCTTCTTTCCTCGGATGAGATGGCCAAACAGAAATCCCGGCTGGCAGTAGCCTTGGGCCGGGATACAGCTTCCACCCCGGTGGTAGTGGATATTGATAAGATGCCCCATGTTTTGATCGCCGGAACAACCGGTTCCGGAAAATCAATTTTGATTAATTCGTTTATCTGCTCCCTGGTTTTCAGGAATTCACCGGAGCAGTTAAAGCTGATTTTGATTGACCCGAAAAGGGTGGAGCTGACAAATTACAACGGCATCCCCCATCTTTTGGCGCCGGTGATTGTTGACCCGGAAAAAACTTTGTCCTCCCTTAAATGGGCGATGGCGGAAATGGATAGAAGGTATAAGCTGTTTCAATCGGTGGGGGTCAGGAATATCCAGGGTTATAACGAGATGTCGGGTTTTGAGGCTCTGCCTTATATTGTGATTTTGATTGACGAGCTGGCGGATTTGATGATGTTTGCGCCGGTTGAGGTGGAGGATGCGATTACCAGGATTGCCCAGCTGGCCAGGGCAACCGGCCTCCATCTGGTGCTGGCAACACAGCGGCCGTCGGTTGATGTTATAACCGGTTTGATTAAGGCCAATATTCCCTGCCGGATCGCTTTCAATGTGGCATCCCTGATGGATTCCAGGGTAATTATTGACCAGCCCGGGGCGGAGAAATTGCTGGGCCGGGGAGACATGCTGTTTTTGCCGCCGGATGCATCAAAACCTGTCAGGATTCAGGGGGTTTTGACAACCGATCCGGATATTAAAGCCATCACTGAGTTCTTAAAGGGCAGTGGAATCGAACCCCAGTATAATGCCGAGGTGACCGATATGCCGATTGGCAAGGTTGGAGGCAGGGGTGGATCAGACAGCCAGGATGAGCTGTTTGAGGAGGCGGTCAGGACTGTTTGCCAATATGACCGGGCGTCGGCATCCCTCCTTCAGAGAAGGTTGCGGGTGGGCTATGCCAGGGCGGCCAGAATTTTGGATGAGCTGGAGGCGGCGGGAATTGTGGGGGTGGGGGACGGCGCCAAGCCCCGGGATGTGTTAGTCAGGAATGCCGATGAATATTTTAACACCCAGGCGGGCAGTGCCCCGGCAGAAATCTAAAATACCGGCTCTTTAAAAAAAGCCCCCGATAAAGGAGGCTTTTTTAATTTTTCCCGAACCTAAATCTAAAAAATATTGCCCATACTGCCCGAGATAGCGTTGACCCAGGTGCCGTGTGCACCTCCATAATAAATCCAACCCCACCAGACCTGGTTAAAGTCACTGTTGGAACTGAAGTACTGGTCTATCCAGTTGACTAAGTTCGAACAAGTTCCGCTGATAGTACAGCCATAGTCTACCGTTCCAACGGAACCGTACCGCTTCCAGGACGGGTTAGTTTTAAGCGTTCCGCTAAAGGTGGCCCGGTAGCCTCCTACCATTGTCCCTCTGACATTATTGCCGATAATCCCTGTGCCTCCTGGCCCTGTTTGTCCGGCAACCGCATTGAATTTGCCCGCATAGGTTACGGTAGCACAATAAGTCCTGTCCTTCCGGGGCCAGACCTGGATTACGCGGGTGTAGTTATCAATTGCCCAGTTTCCCTTTAGGCCGGAATCCACATCATTTGTAACCTTTTCGGTTACAGCGACGACCGGAGCCCCGGAAGCCTTACATTTTGATGCACTAAGCTCCGGTCCCCAGTTTAGGGATGGCGGGGGATTGAATGATGGTCTGTGGTACGTAGCAAAAGCTTAGGA
>CAYTPB010000071.1:0-3677 GCA_964439785.1 uncultured Gammaproteobacteria bacterium | reverse complement strand
CCGCGTTTGACGCGGTGGACCCGAGAGGAAAACACGCCCAATTTCTTTACAAGAAATTGCCGAACCGGTTCTCACTCTAAATGGTCCTGTGGACCCGAGAGGAATCGAACCTCCTACATTGTCATTGCAAATGACACGTTCTACCAGTGAACTACGGGCCCGATCTGCTCCGCGGATTCCACAAAATCCAAACTCCAATTAAATTGTTGTTTGGCACTTGTTTTTGTTTTTAAATTTGAGGGATGCAACGCTGAATCCTCCATACTGGAGGTCCAGCATGAGAGTTATATGTGTGCGTTGTTTCTCGCTAAATCAATCACTGAGGGGATTTTAGCAAATCAGGTTGAGAGAGTCAAGGTTAGATTCTTCCAACATGGAGGACCATTTCAATCAGCCTGTTGGAGTAGCCCCATTCATTGTCATACCAGGCGAAGACTTTTAATAAATCTCCATCGACAATTTGGGTCAGTTCCAGATCAACGGTACAGGAATATGGGCTGCCGATAATGTCGGTTGAGACTAGCTGTATGTCGCTGCAGGCTACAATTCCCTTCCATCTTTCAGTTTTTGAGGCATCAACTAAAGCTTTATTAACCTCATCAACCGTGGTTTTTTTCTTTAAAAGGAAAGTAAAATCAGAGATTGAACCTACAATTGTCGGCACGCGAATTGCCCGGCCGTCAAACAGTCCCTTAAGCTCCGGTATGGCCTCGGTGGTGGCGATGGCGGCACCGGTGGTGGTTGGGATTATGTTGGTATAAGCGGCGCGGGCGCGCCTTAAATCATTGGATTTGCCGCCCGGCGGCGGGCCGTCTACCAGGTTTTGCTCGGCCGTAACCGAGTGGACTGTGGTCATTAAGGCTTTTTGGATGCCAAAAGCTTCATCAATAATGGCTGCCACGGGGGCGATACAGTTGGTGGTGCAGGAGGCGTTGTTTATGAGTTGCTCCCCCTTATACTTTTTGTGGTTAACCCCTATTAAGAAGGTGCCGATATTTCCGCCCTTGGCAGGGGCGGATAAAACCACTTTTTTGGCGCCGGCTTTTAAGTGGGCTGACATCCCCTCTTCATCGGTAAATCTGCCAGTGGATTCTATAACAACATCAACCTTTAAATCGCCCCAAGGTAAAGTTGCAGGGTCCTTTTCTGCAAATACTGGGTACTTTTTACCTTCAACAATGACATGTTTATCATCTGCAGAAACCTCTTTACCCCAAATTCCATAGGCGCTGTCATATTTTAGGAGATGGGCTAAAACTTTTGGCTCTGTCAGATCGTTGAGTCCGACAAATTCTATCTCCGAGGAGTGCTTCTCTATTGCGGCCTTGAATGCGTTCCTTCCAATCCTTCCGAAACCATTAATTCCGACCCTGACTTTTTTGGGCATCAAATTTAGGGTAGCACTTAAAAGGAGTTTAGGTCAAGGCTGGGAGAAAGACAGACTAGCATCTTTGACTAAATCTTTAAACTTAGCCGTATCCTCGGGTTTTATTCCAATTCTTGCTTGATTGTGTTGAGATGCCATTTTTACCCTAAGTAATGAGTTAGCCTCAGTAAAAGTTAACCTCCCTCTTGCTATGAACATTGCTACAACTTTAGCAATTTCTTTATCATTATAGTCTTGTAAAATTATATCTACCGCATTTCGTGCCTGAGATTCATCTCCTGATCTTCTCATCTCTTCCATCCCTATATTCATCAAAAAATCCATCATATCTGTAGCTTTTTGCTCAGTGAGAGATATATTTTTCTTTGGATTATAAACTTCATCAGGAATATTTAGAATTGGCCTTCCAACTTTTCCTTCACTAAAATCTTGAAAGATGATGTCACTGGACAATAGTTCTCCTATTCCCCCATATTTATCATGCACTTCTCTAATATACCTAGCGGCTTCTGCTAAAGCCTGAAATCTATCAATCTCATTTAGTTTATCTGAATTTATCAGATCAGCTCGATATATATCTTGAAGAGCCCTTCCTTGAGTAAAAATCTCTGGTTTTTTAACTTCAACTCCCCAAGGATGAAGGCCATAAACATCCCCCAAACCTAATCTTTGAGCATTTCTAACAATTTCTTCCTTGGTTCCGCGATAACGTTTGGGTTGATTTGGATTTATAACTTTTAAAAACCATTTTGGATGTTTTCTTAGCAGGTCCAAAGGAGAATGTCTTAGCAAATTTTCATCGTATGTTCTAAGAACTGCATCACCTGCTTTATCTATCTTTGAAACAATTCCGCGGTTGTCGAAAACCAACTTGCCTTCTTGGTCACGGACCATCTTTCCGCCGTAAACACCTACAGTGCTGTCATAACCCAAACCCTCCCTGGATGGTAAGGTAGACTCATTGACGTGACTGACACTTGTTTCGCGGACTTTGTCTAAAAAACCACTAGAACCTTCAGAAATCATACCCTGATAGTGTCATTTTTGTGAATAATAATCAAATAGCTGGCTGAAGCCAAAGTAGTTGCAGTCTGACTCTTTGTAACCTAGTTTTTTGACCATATTATAAACTTTATCCTTGGCAGGGGCTTCAATTTCAGTCATGGTTTGTTTGTCATCCTCGACCTGATCGGGGATCCATAAATGTTGTTGGTTAATTGGATTCCCGCCTTCGCGGGAATGACATTGGTGTGATTGTAACAGGAAATTATGATCCGCGAAAGGATTTAAAAGAGGAGGAAGCGGCTTTCCAGTTGTCTATTTTTAAAACATTTAAGGTCAAAAGGATAACTATGCAAGTTTCCAGGATGAATAAAATTAAGTTAGTCAGCCACCAGTGGAAGAAGCCCAGGGAAGGAAAAAGGACAGAGGCTATCAGAGCTAAAATTAAAGAGATGGCTAAACTGAAATAATAATCCACAGGCATGCCAAACAGCCAGTCTTTGTGGACTACATTGTCCTTTTGGAAATGCTTTAGAGGATAGTAGGGGTTAAAGACAAACCAGAGGAAATCCCAAAGCGGCACCACAAAGAAATATAAGATTAAATTTTTAAAAAGGTTAGCTAAATTAACTGATTCCCCCAGGAAAAAGGGCAGTAAAAAGATCATTAACACCAGCCCAAAAACTGACAAATGGTAACCTGTCAACTCTTTCCCGGCCATGATTTGGGCCCAAAGTTTGGAGTACCATTTATGGGGTTCCCCCCTCCAGGTGGGCAGATTTTTGGCCCAGCCATGGGGGCCTTCAATCTGGATTTCCAGGATGGCTAAAACACAGGCGAGCAGAAAGATAAAAAGGTTAGTTTGGAAAACTCCCATCTAATTAATTTGTACCACCTTTAAATAATGGGTGCAAATTTTAAAACTATTTTTGTTTTTTCCCTGCCAATGATACTATCTAAAAAGTGAAGCTGGATATAGCAATCCAAATTATCAATTTCAATACAAAACCTTACTTGGAGGTTTGTTTGGATAATATCCTGAACGATTTAAAGGGCTCTTCAATTAATTACGTAATCAATATCTTGGATAATGATTCCGAGGATAATTTATCGTATCTCGAAGAAAAATATGCCAAATTCGCAGTAAAGTTTTATTTTTCAGACAAAAATTTGGGTTTTGGGGGCGGACATAACCTCCTGGCTAAAAAAGCCAGTGCCCAATATTTACTTTTAGTAAACCCTGATATAGAACTATAGTAGCCCCAAATAGATTTTACCACTACTACAG
>CAYTPB010000070.1:0-3838 GCA_964439785.1 uncultured Gammaproteobacteria bacterium | reverse complement strand
CTTTCACCACCCGCCATAAAAGATGGCGGGGGTCTCAGCGGTTTTCATACTAGACCCTTATTTATTATTGTGATTGTTTGGATATACAACCATTTTACTATCCATTGGAGTGGTAGTTATTATCCCGACAAGAACCAGAAAGAAACGAAACATATTGAGAGCCCTGTATTTTCAAGTAAAGAGGAATGTGATTTTTGGGGAGAAGGTGAAGTCGGAAACAATCCAAACGCTGAATTTGTTTGCGGGAAAAACTGCAAGTTTGATACAGATTTGCATCTATATAGCTGTGAAACATTAGATATTAATGGTGGCCCCGATTCCAAAGATAATGTACCTTAAAAAATGAAAATAGTAGAAATTTAGCACAGGCTATATCCGCAGGAATGGCATTTTTTACAGCCTTCTTCAAAGACAAAGGCCGCATCCCCGCAGGAAGGGCACAAATCAGCCACTACCTTCCCGTTTACCCGGGATACCGGCGCCACATCATCCATCGGGGGATCATCCGGATCGTCACCCTCCGTCAAATTAAGCGGTAAAGGTTCGGCCGAACCGTCTTTGGATTCAATATGCGTCAAGTCCTCAGCCAAAACCTTGGCAATGGCATCAGCCAAGCTCATCACCCGATCCTTGCCAAACCCAATCTGGGAGGAGCCGCCAATCCCCCGCAACTGTTGGATAATCTTCTCCGCGATCTCCCTCCGGTTGCTTCTCGCCACCCTCAGGGCAATTGAAGTCAGCCTGCCGATAGCCTCAGCATCGGCCATAGTATGCATCCCGCCCTTGCCGATTGTCACAAACACTTCAAACGGCTGCTCCCTCTCATCCCTGTTAACCGTCACAAACGCCTTGCCCACCGGTGTCATAATCTCATAGGTCCGGCCCCGCAAAATCATCGGCCTGGATTCCCTAACATCCCCGCCTATTCCAAACCCGTTGTCTATCTGTGGAATCTCTGAATAAGCTTCATCTTTAACCTCAGCTTCGGTAGCCGATCCGACATTAAAACTATTAGATCCTCCGGCTAACTGGTCGTAATAGGATTTATCCTTCTTTGTTTCCAAAATCTGCTTTTCCCTTGAACCATCACGATAAATAGTAATACCCTTACAACCCAGCTCATAAACCATCATATAGGTTCTCCTGACATCGTCAACCGTGGCCTCATGAGGGAAGTTGATAGTTTTAGAGATCGCATTATCAACATGTTTTTGGAAAGCCGCCTGGACCTTAACGTGCCACTCGGGCAATATGTCATGAGTTACCACAAATACTTTCTGCCACTTCTCAGGCACCTCGGCCAGCCCCTGGACAGAACCATGGTTAGCCTCAATCTTTTCCAGCAATTCTTCAGAATAAAAACCTTCCCTCCGGGCAACCTCTAAAAATATCGGGTTGGTGTTAAAAAGCCTCTTGCCCTCAATGGTATTTTTGGCATAAGTGATACCAAAGTAAGGCTCAATACCGGATGAGGCATCAGCCAGCATGGAGATAGTTCCGGTCGGGGCAATGGTAGTAATCGCTCCATTCCTAACCCTTAACGCCTGGCCCAGGAAATATTCGCTGCTGGGATCGTAAATTGAGCCGGTCCAGGCCGGAAAAACACCTCTAACCTTGGCTAATTCCTGGGAAGCGATCTTAGCCTGCTGCTGGATAAACTCCATCACCTCTTCGGCTATCCTTAACCCTTCGTCACTGTTGTAACTCACGCCTAATTTAAACAACAAATCGGCAAAACCCATCACTCCCAAACCAATCCTCCTGATTTTTCTTGTCATATCGGCTATCTCCTGGATCGGATAGTTGTTCATATCCAAAACATTGTCCAGAAAATGTATTGCTTTACCAACAACCACCCCCATATCCTCATAATCAATCTTTCCGTCTGTCACGAACCTGCCTACATTAACCGAACCCAAAGTACAGGCATCATAAGGCAGGAGCGGCTGTTCCCCGCACGGATTAGTTGCCTCAATCATGCCAAGCTGGGGTGTCGGGTTGGCGCCGGATTTATTAATTCTGTCAATCATAATCATTCCGGGATCGCCATAGTGCCAGGCCAGTTGGGTAATCAGCAAAAACACTTTTTTGGCATTAAGCCTATCGGTTACCTGGCCGGCCCTAGGGTTGACCAGCTCGTAACCTTCGCCATCCCTGGTAGCCCTAACTAAATCATAAAGTTTAGACACCCCATCCTCGACCTTCTTCAGCTTCAAATCCACATCACGGATCGCCTGGGCAAATTTAATCTCCTCAATGATCGCCTCCCAATCAGGCTCTTCAGTTACAAATTCGGCATCCTTTTTGACCTGTTCCATCCAGTCTTCGGTTACCGTTACCGAAATATTAAAATTAGTCAGGGAAAACTCGTCAACTTTCATTACCGCAAAACGCAAGATATCCGGATGTGTGATGTGAACTATTCCCATATTGGCTCCCCGCCTCACCCCGCCTTGTTTGACCTGCGAAGTAACATCATTATAAGCCTGCAAAAATGAAGTTGGCCCAACGGTTGTTCCGCCGGAAGAACCAATCACATCGCCGTACGGGCGTAGTCTGGAAAAGGAAAATCCGGTTCCGCCTCCCGACTTATGGATCATCACCATATCAACCAAAGTCTTGGCAATTGACCTCATATCATCCTCCACCGGAAGCACAAAACAGGCCGACAACTGCTGCATGGGTTTACCCGCATTCAGCATGGTTGGCGTGTTGGGGATAAACTTTTGGGAAGCCATAATCCGGTAAAACTCTCTGGCCTGGGCCAGCATCTTAGCCTTGCTCGGGTCAAACAACAGATCGGCGGCAGAAATATTGTAGGCTACCCGCCAAAACATCTCCTTGGCATCCTCAATCGGCTCTCCCCGGCTATCTCTCTTCGCATATCTGGTTTTGCCGATATATGAAGCGGTTTCGGACAGCTGCGGCTTCGGAAGATCTGCCGGGGCAGGCGGGATTATCCGGCCTGTTTCCCAAATTCTTTCCAGGCCGTAATGCAATATCCCGTTTTTATGTATGCCATTAGTCTTTTTGGCAGGCCTTTGGCTTTGAATTATTTGATAAGTAACGTGTTTTTTCATATTTTTTATGATTCCTGGCCCGTCCCCCTGTTTCTATTCTCCAAACCCTGCAATTCACGGGCAAAATCCCCCACCTCTTTAAAATCTCGGTAAACTGATGCAAAGCGCAGGTAAGCTACTTTATCGAGTTTTTTTAACTCCGATAAAACCAGCTGGCCCACCAACTTGCTGGGTATATCTCTCTTCCCCCGAATCACTAACTTGCCCTCTATTCTTAACGCAATTTCCGAAACCTTGTCAATACCCGGCCTCTTCTCTAAAGCTTTCTCGAGTCCCGCCCTGACCTTGTCTCTGTCAAACAGCTCTTTCCTCCCATCCCTTTTAACAACATAGGCCTCAAAACTGCTGGCACGCTCGTAAGTTGTGTAGCGTTTTCTGCATTTAAGGCACTCCCTGCGGCGCCTGATTTCCCCCATGCTTTTGACAGCCCTCTTGTCTACCACTTTGCTCTGTTCAGATCCGCAAAAAAGACATTTCATGATCCAACTGCAAGCTACACAATATCTTGTACCCTACGCTGTCAAACTATTCAATATATCTAATATAGCACCCGGCCGCCAACCGCTGTCAATCCACTATATGTTGTGTTGGTGATCCTGATTTTTAAAAATTAGCCAGCTTGTAAATCACCAAAGAAATTACCAGCGCCAGGAAAAGATCGTACAAAAAATTGAAGGAATAAAGGAGTAGCGGTTTCATGGTTTATTTAACTTATCCGAATTAAACCCGTATGTCAAGTAAGAATTCTGTAGCAGGTT
>CAYTPB010000069.1:0-3872 GCA_964439785.1 uncultured Gammaproteobacteria bacterium | reverse complement strand
CTTCAACCGCTTCCGCCTGTAATCACGCCAATCCGTCGGCTACCTTAACACCTTCGACTATGAGTGTCATACCGGGACAATATGTCTTCTTTGACACCAAGGTGACCAATAACGATTCATCAAATTGTTCGGGAAGTATGTTCACTCTCAATACCACCTTGCCGGGTTCCGGTTGGTATTTAAACGTTCCCACAACTTGGACGCCGGTTAACCTTTCCCCGGGCGGCAGCTGGGAATATAGCTCCCTGGAGGTTATGGCTCCTGCCGGTACAGCCAATGGAAACTATATTTTAGGTATTAAATGGTCCGAGCAGACCAGCCCAAGTTACGCAGCCAGTGCCAATGCGACAGTCAGTGTCTCGTCAACCATCCAGCCAACTCCCACCCCGACCGCAACCCCTAATGCCACTCCAACTGCGACTCCAAAGGCCACTCCAACTGCCACCCCCAAATCTACCCCGACTCCAACCCCAAGCAGTACGCCTCTGGCCGGCTGTAACAACAAACCGACTGTTCGGATTTCGCCAAGCAGCACCAGCACCACACCCGGGGGAGTCGCCGGCGGTCTTATTGCCTATATTACCAACAACAACAGCTCTTCCTGTCCGGTAGACCAGTTCAACGAGACCGTATCCTTGCCAAGCGGCTGGAAACAGGCCCAGGGCAGTTCCTGGTATCTCGGAGGCATTGCTCCGCAGTCCTCCCCGGGCTACGGACTGACCATTTCCACCTCAACCTCGGCCACTAACGGCAATTACACCATCACGGTTAATGTTACCGACCTGCATACCAACCTGAGCGGATCCGGCAGCGCCATCGTCACTATTACCGGGGCTTCCGCTACCAATGTCGGCAAAACTAATCCTGCCCCGACGGTTGCCTTCAGTAGCGCTCCAGCAAGCGCCAGCCAGGGCGGTAGCATTAAGGTTTCATGGAGTAATGTTCCCAGTAACACCACCAATGATTGGGTTGGGCTTTTCAACAGCAATAATCCGACGCCGGGCCACGAGTTAGTCAGGCTTAACTTAAGCAGCTGCTCGACCCAGAGCACCAACGGTAAGACGCTGTCTCGGGGTGAATGTAATATCCGGATCCCGGACAACGCCACTCCCGGGCAATATCAGATCAGGATGTTTACCTCCCAAAACCTCCAGGTTACCCCGGCCAGCCAGGTTAATATTAACAACAGTGAAAATGAATCAAGCAACCGGGGCTTTGGCATAAACTTTGGGGATTTAGTCCCATGCTTCTTTAAGCAATTCTTCGGCCGGGCCTGCCGCTAAAACGCCCTTGTCCCTGGATATTTAAATCTGTGCACAATTCAGACTAAAATGGAATTAGAATGAACAAAAGACTCCTTGGCCCGGGGATTATCTTTTCGGCTTCTTTAATAACATTTTTATTCGTTTTTTTTAGGCTGCCGTTTTTAGCCTACCAGGAATTAATAGCCGTCTTTATCGGACTGATTGTAATTTTATACAGCCGTTTCCTCAAGGCGTATAAAAAGGAGTTTCTTAAGGGTGTACTGCTTTTTTTGGGTACGCTGTCAGCCCAGTTTTTAATAATCTCATCAGGCGGACTGCTTAGCCCGTTCTTTATCCTTTACCACATTTTCACCTTAGGCCTGGCCTTTTACAATCTTCAGACATCATTAGCTTTTTTGTCCTTAACCCTAATTGACTTGTCATTTTTTATCTTAAATACGCCTGTGCTCTTGCAGATGGTCAGAAGCGACCCTGGCACAACCCTGCTTTATTTTGCCTCCCTGATGGCGATTATCCCTTTTTCCAGGCTTTTGGCCTCAAACTACCAGCTAAAGGTGGAACTGGCGAATGTTTTATCAAGCAAGGTCAAATTGGGGGAGACTATCCTTGAGAACCTGGATGAGCTGATTTTTGTGACTGACAAGGACTTAAACATAATTTCCATCAATGGGGCTGTCGAAAAAACGCTGTTTATTTCCCGCTCGGATATTATCGGAAAATCGCTTTTTGATTACCTTTTCCTGAAAGACCGGGATAGCCATTTGATAAGTGAAAAATCTTTTTCCCTTGAAATGATTAAAACCAATGAACAAAGCCGCCGGCTTGGCAATTTGTACCTTTTGACCAAAAACAACTTTAGGCCCAGGGAAGTCAACTTAAGAATCAGGCCAACTATCTCCCCGGACGGATTACTGGAGGAGCTGACATTTATTATCAGCGATACCTATGAAAATCCAAAAGTCGGCGATGTTAGTAACCTGGACCAGGCCTGGATCAGGCAGATGGCACTAATTGAGGACCTAAAAAACAGGCTGCTTTCCCGGGAAGGAAATGATCTAAAACTTCTGACTGAGCTTATCGGTAAATCAAGCCGGGATCTGAATACCGCTTTTGAGCTGGAAGAGAAAATAATCAGCATTGACCCGTCTCTAGTTGATATCGCCCAGATCAGCGAAAAGGCCATTGCCGCCTCTGTTAGCTTTGCCGACAGCCTGAGGGTAAAATTGGACTTTAACCTGGATAACTTTTCCTCCGAACATATAAACCACCTCGTTCCCGAAGGCTTTAAAGTTTCCCCGAACCAGTTAACCAGCGCTTACTTTACGGCCCTGGTTGATATCCGCTGGTTTGATTTTTGTCTGCAGAAATTAATTGATATCGCTATTTTATTATCATCAACCGTCCCTGATTCAAAGGTGTCCCTGACTATCGTACGGGAAGACGGCAACACCCTGCTGGTTAAAATAATTTGCTATGGGGTCAAAAGCCTAAGTGAAGATGATCTAAAGGAGCTATTTTTACCATATTACGGCTCTTTGGCAGTTAAAACCAACCTCAAACTGGGCTCGGGGTTGGAGGGCACTCTGGCTAAATCATTATCCCGGATGATGAATCTGGAATTAGAGGTTAAGAAAGAGGAGGCAAGTTTAGATTTTTCTCTGAGAGTTTACAAACAAACCCGGCCATTCAAAGACGAGAAATTACAGTAAGGTATGTAATGCGGAACATTTTACATTTACAAAATCCTTACTGTAATTTCCAAAGCTGATATATTAAAATCTTCCCCATGCCCGGTGATTCTAAATTCAAAATTGAGGATGTTAAGGTTGGGGAGGGAAATGAAGTCAAGAGCGGTGACTATATTATTATCCATTACCAGGGAACCCTTCTAAACGGCCAGAAATTTGACAGCTCTTATGACCGCGGCGCGCCTTTTAGAACCAGAATTGGAGTCGGCGACGTGATTGACGGCTGGGATATGGGAGTTTTGGGGATGAAGGTTGGCGGAAAAAGGAAGCTGATCATCCCCCCACAGTTAGCTTACGGTAATAATTCAGTGGGTGACATCCCCCCGGGGTCAACCCTGGTTTTTGAAGTTGAACTTTTGGGAGTTGAGTAGGGGTTAGGCCGGTGCCGGGCCCCGGCGCTGGGTAGCTACCGCCCCTCCACTCCAAAGCGAGAAGGCTATTACCAAAATACCCAGGACAATATCGTTAACCCTTGGGGTGTTGTTGGCATAGCTCAACACAAACGGAGCAACAACCAGCCAGACTCCCAAAATGGCATTAATCCAGCTGATCCAGGCCGATCGCAATGGAGCAAACAACCTGACAAGAGCCAGGACACCGATAACTATTCCCAGCCAAAGATCGTTTGTTCCCGGTATGTCTGCGCTGTAGCCTAAGGCAAAGGGAGCTATGATTAGCCAAATTCCGGCCAGCACGTTTAGCCCCGAACCGTAATAGACCGAAGTTCTAGAATCCATTCTTTTTCGCCTCCCCTCTATACATAACCATCCTAATACTATAAGTTAAGGTAGAGGTTAAAACTATGTATAAATTAGGTAATAACATCTTTGGTATACTAAAAGGGTGGGTAAAATCAGCG
>CAYTPB010000068.1:0-3942 GCA_964439785.1 uncultured Gammaproteobacteria bacterium | reverse complement strand
ACATAGTTTCTGGATATCTCGCCCACATTAAATTGTTTTAGGAAATCAATCATTTCTTTTGTAATCTGTGCAGGTTTCTTTCTTATAGCCTTACCCTTATATTCAATTTCTACAAAATCACCCAGTCCTTTAATAGAGTCTAATGCTATTCCGTAATCTTTGTAATTCCAGATTTTTCTCATTTTATCTACAGTGACAACTGGTTTCATATCTAAAGCGGTAAGGATATTTTCTAATTGTTCCAAAGACTGGACAGGTGTTTCATACTCATCACAGAAGTGGCTGCGGCCATCTTTTTCATAATGCCAGTTCTTATAATTTAGAGAGTATTTCCCTGAGGAATCACGAAGTCTTAACCATTCTTTAACTGGTCTATTTTGAATAAAATTTCTATGAGCTGGAGAATAGTAACTATCAACTTGGTGAGATTCCCCCACAAAACTGCCATTTTCTTTTAAGAATGCAATTAATTCACCTGAATTTTTAATTTGGACCTGAATTTCTATCTCAATTGATTTTTTAGGTCTATCCATTGTCTAGATATTAGCATAAAAAGTTCTAAAACCGCCAACTGTCCCAGCGTTGGAAAGTTGTTGCATTTATAGTTTCTTTGTTCTAAACTTCCAAAATCTAACCCATAATATATGGCAAATATAGAAGGAAAAGTTGTAATCGGTTGTCCGGGACAGGGTTTATCCCCCGAGGTTGTCAGCAGATACTATCAGGGTTTAAGGGAAATGAACCGGGATGTAGTGGATGGGACAATTGATGTGGTCCAGGGATTTGTAAACAAAGAAAAGGTTAAGGGTTGGGACGGGGAGGGTTTAAATTTATTGGAAATGGCAGGAAATCCCCAGTCCCCCAATTATAAAAAAACTTCAGCTTATCAATCATTAGTTCATTCTTTGAATGTAGCGGCTTTTGACGTGGCCATAGCTTCGGGAAAATTGGATGGGATTAATTTAGCTTATGCCGGGGGTCATAGTATGGGGGAGTTTGGGGCGGCAGTCATAGCCGGAATGCTTTCCCGGGAAGATGGGGCTCACATAATGGTCTTAAGGGGAAAATTTATACAGCAGGATTGTGACAGGAGGCCAAGTACTTTAGTAAGGGAAATAGGGCTTGATGAATTGGGGGTTGGGCCGGTAGCTTCGCAAACAAAATCTTACCTTTCTTTGGTTAACGCCTCTAAAATTATTGTTGTCGGTTTAGTAAAGGAAGATAGGAAAAACGTTGTGTCCGCCTTTAAGGCGGCGGGCGGCAAGGGAGTGAGTGAATTGATGGTGGAAGGGGCTTTCCATACACCCTTTGTATCAAATGCCATGACAAATCTGTATATTGAAATTGGCAAGTTAATGAAAGAGGACCCAAGGGACAACCCTGTCCCGCTAGAGGTTAGGGACCCTGGCATACCAATGGTCAGCGGCTTGGAGGGGAAGATAGTGGATAACGGCCAGAGAATGCTTAGTTATATGGTTAAAAATATTGCTGAAACCTTCAGGTATAACTTAGTGGTGGATACTTTGAGGGAAAGGGGTGTAGAGTATTTTATCGAATGTGGGCCGGGGGACTCTTTGGCAAAGCTTAACAAAGCCAATGGTTTTCCCGAGGATTGGACGGTTAACATAGTTAATCTATGAGGTAATTTTTATATTTTCCTGTTATACTCTTTTTCATGGGCGAAAATGGCAAATTGATTATTTCCGTTTCGGATTTGGTAAAAAAATTTGGTGATTTTCCGGCAGTAGATGACGTTTCCTTTGAAGTTGAGAAGGGGGAAATCTTTGCTTTTCTGGGGCCAAACGGCGCCGGTAAAACCACCACCATAAAAATGCTGACCACACTTTTGTCCCCTACCTCGGGCAAAATTACCGTTAACGGCCATGATGTGATGACGGAACAGGATGAGGTTAGGAAAGCTTTCGGAATTGTCTTCCAGGACCCCAGTCTGGAGGATGAGCTGACAGCTTATGAAAATATGGAGCTTCATGGGGTGCTATATAATACTCCCAAACAGTTAAGGAAAGAGAGGATTGAGGAGCTTCTAAGATTTGTGGAGCTTTGGGACAGGAAGGACAGTTTTGTAAAAACTTTCTCAGGGGGAATGAAAAGGCGCCTGGAAATTGCCCGGGGCCTGCTCCACCATCCGAAAATCTTTTTCCTGGATGAACCCACCCAGGGACTTGATCCCCAAACCAGAAACCACATTTGGAGCTATGTCACAAATTTGTCCCAAAAAGAGGAAATTACCATCTTTTTTACTACCCATTATCTGGAGGAGGCGCAAGAGTATGCGGACAGGATTGCCATTATGGATCACGGAAAGATTGTAACTGTCGGAACGTTAAAAGAGCTTTTGAATAAGACTTCACAGAAAACTTTGGAGGCGGCATTTCTAAAGCTGACCGGCAGTGAAATCCGGGAGGAAGAAGCGTCTGGTTTGGATAGGTTAAGGCAGAGACACCAGATGTGGAGAGGAGGCAGACATTGAACGCAATCTATATTTTATGGCTGCGGGAACTTAAGAGATATTACCGGTCAAGGTCAAGGATGCTTGGGTCTTTGGGCCAGCCGCTCCTGCTTTTGATAGCATTGGGTTTTGGTTTGGGGCCGGTTTTTCAGCGGGCCGGACAGGGAAATTATTTCCAGTTCTTAGGGCCGGGTGTCATTTCAATGAGCATTTTATTTACATCGATTTTTGCCGGTATCCAAATAATCTGGGATAAGCAGTTTGGATTTTTAAAGGAAACTCTGGTGGCGCCGGTTCCGCGGCTTAACATAATGCTCGGGAAAACCCTGGGAGGGGCGACCATTGCCTTGATCCAGGGGATTTTAGTTTTGATTTTGGCAATTATTTTCGGGTTTCGGCCGCAATTGTCACTTTTTCCAGTGACATTTTTATTTATGATTTTAATCGGAATATTTTTTACCGGACTTGGAATTTCAATCGCTTCAACTCTTGAGGATATCAACGGTTTTCAAATTATTATGAATTTTTTAGTCCAGCCGCTGTTTTTTCTATCGGGGGCGCTTTTTCCGTTAAACAATCTGCCACAAGCTATTAGTGTGGTGACATCAATTGACCCCTTAACTTACGGGGTGGACGGTATCAGGGGGACGCTGACCGGAGTTTACCATTTCGGTTTGACAATGGACCTTTTAATTTTGGGGATTTTAACGGTGATTATTTTGGCTGTCGGGGGTTATCTTTTTTCCAAAATTCAGATATAATTTTCCATTGTGCTTTCACAAATCTCTAAACAACAAAAAATAGCGGTGATGGCCGGTGTTATGCTGGCGATGCTTCTGTCGGCGCTTGACCAGACCATCGTGGCAACAGCCATGCCCCGGATTGTCCAGGAATTGAACGGGTTGGAACACCTAAGCTGGGTGATTACCGCTTATCTCCTGGCGTCAACGGTTATTGTGCCAATTTATGGGAAACTGTCCGACATTTACGGACGGAAATATTTCATCATGTCGGGAATTGCCATCTTTCTTCTCGGGTCCATGGCTTCGGGATTGTCCCAGAATATGATTGAACTGATTATTTTCCGGGCCGTCCAGGGACTTGGGGGAGGCGCCATTATGGCCAACGCCTTCGCCATTATCGGCGACCTTTTTCCTCCGGCCGAGCGGGGGAGATGGCAGGGCCTGTTTGGGGCGGTGTTTGGTTTGGCTTCGGTGATCGGGCCGGCGCTGGGCGGTTGGCTGACTGATAACGCTTCCTGGAGGTGGAACTTTTTTATTAATATTCCGGTAGGGATTCTGGCGCTTCTTGTAGTCGGGTTTTTGATGCCGATGATCAAGCCGGAGAAGGGCGAGCGGTCAATTGATTTTGCCGGGGCAATTTTTTTGACCGGCTCCTTAGTGTCGCTTCTTTTGGCTTTGGTTTGGGGAGGCAGTCTTTACCCTTGGGTGTCCGAGCCGGTCCTGGCGCTC
>CAYTPB010000067.1:0-3996 GCA_964439785.1 uncultured Gammaproteobacteria bacterium | reverse complement strand
GAATGAATCAGGTATTATCCTAAACTAGTGGTGGGATTCCAGTGTGAATGTGGGTCTTTTGGGCAATATCAATGATAAAGCTTATAAGAAACCCCAATGTGACGTACACAACCAGGGAAAAAATCGTATTAGAATCCATGGAAGATTGTCTGAAGGTGTCCGGGATAAAAAAATAAATATAACCCATAGCCGTAATAAGGACAGAGAGCAGTCCGGAATTTAGATTGCCCAGCCGGGCACTTAAAATCACTGCGAAAAGCAATAGAAAAGGGGTGTTTAGATTAAAGCTGTCGCGTAGAAATACGCTTATAAAAACAGCTGCCAGGCTAAAGGCGAAAGGCGAGCCATAAGATATAAGCAAACCTTTTACCTTGGCGGCTTTGTAGTCAGAGAAAAGGCTGGTTTTTCCGATTACTATGGAACTGTGTTTAAATAATCCGTTCAGAGCCATAAGGAATAGATTGCTGTATTATATTGCAAAGTGACGCTTTTAACAAAGCTCCAGATATTTATCCGGTACGGAAGGACTTTTACCTATCTTCCCAAAAAAAAGACAAAGTGATATTATCTTCAGGTTATGGCTAAAGTAACTTTGATGGATTTTTGGGCGCCCTGGTGCGGGCCCTGCAAAGCAATGGCTCCTGTCATTGAAGAGATTAAAAGAGAGCTGGATGGGGAACTTGAATTGGATGAGATTAATGTGGATGAGAACCAGGATAAGGCCAGGGAGTTTGGAGTAATGGGAATTCCTACCTATGTAGTGATGAAAGACAATAAAGAGGTTGGCAGGCAGGTGGGGATGACTTCTAAGGCTAATCTTTTAAAACTTCTCAAGTCTTAGGCGAGTCGTTCACCCGGCCACAAAAACCGCTTGCTGGAGACTATGAACTTTAAGGATAAAATTATTTTTCTGGCTAAAGGAATTCCCAAAGGAAAGGTTACCACTTATGGAACTTTGGCGGTGATGGCAGGTGTGCCAAGGGGAGCCAGGCTGGTGGGGGGAGTTTTGCATTTTAATTCGGAAAAAGCCGGCATCCCCTGGCAGAGAGTGATCAACAGACATGGATTTATTTCAACCAAGTGTCTGGACCATCCAAAAGAGCTTCAAAAAGCTTTGCTTAAGCAGGAGGGTGTGGAGGTTACCAAAGATTTCATGGTAAACTTGGAAAAGTATGGATGGTTTGGAAAATAAGCAAAAGAGATTATGGATTATTGCTAATTGGAAGAGCAACAAAGATATCGAAGAGGCGCTGGAGTGGGTTAGCAAGGTTGGTCCCCAGGTTCCCAAAAGAGATTTTTTAAAGGTGGTGGTTTGTCCGCAGTTTTTAGCGGTTGAGGAGGTAAAAAAGGCCGTTCAGGTGGGAAATTTTCCGATTATGGTGGGGTCCCAGGACTTGTCCCCTTTTCCTGAGGGTGCGCACACCGGGGAGGAGGCGGCTAAGGATTTGTCGGGTTTGGTGGAGCTTTCGATTTTAGGGCATTCCGAGAGAAGGAAAAACTTTGGGGAGACCGATGAGATGGTGGCTGAGAAGGTTAAACAGGCCGGTTCTCAAAATATAATTCCCCTGGTTTGTGTCCAGGGAAAGGAGACGCCGGTGCCCGAGGGGTGCAAGTTAGTTGCTTATGAGCCCGTTTTTGCCATCGGGACGGGGAATCCGGATACGCCGGAAGATGCCAACGGGGTGGCAGAGAGTTTTAAACAAAAGTATGGAGATTTGGAAATTTTATATGGAGGAAGCGTTACCTCGGAAAATGCCAAGAAATTTATCAGCCAGGATTCATTGTCAGGCCTTTTAATAGGAGGAGCATCGCTGGATGCTGAAGAATTTTTAAAAGTTATTAATGAAGTGGCAGGTTTTTGATGGATAAAATACGCAAACTTGATTTGGAGGAGCGTCCCCGAAGGAGACGATCTTTTTTTAATCGGCTGCGGGGCGGCCATGGGGCAGCCCCAATTAAAAAGAAGCAGTCCAAAAAACCGTTTTTGATTGCCCTGCTTATTATAGTAGCTATTTTGGGCTGGTTATTCTTTTCCACCAGTTCTTCGATCGTGCGCTATGCTTTAAATATTGGCGGCTACCCGTTTAAACAGACAGATGGCCGGGTTAATATTTTGCTTTTGGGAATTGGAGGAGGCAACCATGACGGGCCGGATCTGACCGATTCCATTATTCTTGCCTCTTACAACCTTAAAACAAACGAGGTGAGTATGTTTTCCATCCCGCGGGACCTTTGGCTGCCGAGTATAAACGAAAAAATTAACACCGCTTATACGATTGGCTTATCAAAAGGCGGGAATGGGTTGGGTTATACCGAGAATGCAGTTTCATCTGTGGTGGGGGCTCCAGTACACTATGCTGTGGTGTTGGATTTCAGCGGGTTTTCGAAGGCGGTTGACCTGGTGGGCGGGGTGGATATAAATGTGTCGGATAGCTTTGATGATTACGAGTATCCGATTGACGGCAAGGAAAATGATTTATGCGGCTGGAAGGAGCAGCAGATGGATATAAATGCCGATCAGGCCAAGGCTTTAAATGTTAATCCCGGGTTCTTAAAGGTTTATATTGATCCAACCGGAAAGGTGGCGACAGACTCGGCTAGCCTGGATTTTTCCTGCCGCTACGAGCATATCCATTTTGACAAGGGTTGGACTCATATGGATGGAACCACCGCCTTAAAATTTGTCAGATCCAGGCATGCAATTGGAGTGGAGGGATCGGATTTTGCCCGGTCAAGGAGGCAGCAGCTGGTAATTGAAGCTTTTAAACAGAAGGCCTTTTCGGTCCAGACCCTGGCTAACCCGGCCAAGGTTGCCGGGTTAGTGGGGACTTTTGGGGACAGCTTAAGGACTGATATCCCGGCCTCAAATTATCTAGATTTTTACTCCCTGGCCAAAAAGAGTAAGGTGACAAACAGCGTAGTGCTGGGGGATTTGGGGAACGGAGAGTCAATTTTATATAATCCTCCGCTTTCATCTAATTATGGCGGGGCCTGGGTGCTGGTGCCAAAAAATAAGGATTATAATCTGATTGCCGAGTTTATTAAGCAAACTTTAAACCCGACGCCTGCCCCATCGGCCAGTTTAAAGGCCAGCCCTAAAATAAGCCAGCAATGAGGCTAAGCCTCTTGCCACAACGCTAAGAAGAGTTATGTAACAATGAGGCTAAGCCTCTTGTAGGATGCCACAATGAATTTAATTATCTTACATGGGGGAGGTTTGGTGTCAAAGAACAACAAACTTTCCCAAATTAAAAAAGGGTTTGACCCCATGGATATCGTTGAGTTAAATGGTAAGGGGTTAACCTGGGGCCAGGTGAAGACTGACCTTTTGTCCAGTTTGCTGTTTTCTCCAAAGCGGCTGGTAATTTTGGAGGATTTTCCCCAGATAAAATTAGAGGAGCTAACTCCCGATGAGAACTTAACTCTGGTTTTAAATTTCAATAAATCCTTGATTTCCACCAGTGTGATTTTGAAAGAGGCTAAAAAGTTTAACGCCCAGGTGATAGAGTTTTCCGAAGAGCAGGAAACATCCATTTTTCCTTTTTTGGACTTACTTTGTGAGAAAAACCCCAGGGCCCAGGTGGAGCTGGGGAAATATTTAGATGAATGGGGAAATCAGTATGTTTTAACCATGATGGCTTATGCGCTAAGGAGGTTTGTAGGATCCCCAAAAAAATTACCCCCTTTTGTTTTGAGAAAAATGGAAAATCAGAGAAAAAATTTACCACTGGAGAGGATAAAAATGCTTTACAGGGAAATTATAGAAACTGATTTTAAGATTAAACGGGGCTTAATTGAGCCTGATATGGGTTTGTTTTTACTAACAGAGAAGTTTTTAAACTAGGTTGATTATTTCAATCAGTTTTTGGTTTAAACCATTGGCATACAAATGGATCTGGTATATCTTCTTCTACATGATAAATTCCTATCTTTGTTCTATCTACTATAGTAGCCCCAAATAGATTTTACCACTACTACAGGATTTGAGATAATGAA
>CAYTPB010000066.1:0-4099 GCA_964439785.1 uncultured Gammaproteobacteria bacterium | reverse complement strand
TCTGATAGCAATCTTAAGGTCAAGTGACATTAATTTGGAGGATGCCAAGAGTGAGTTTGCCAATGAATACCCGGTCAAACCCATTAGAATTAAAGACAAGGTTTTGTCTTATTTAAGGGATATGTCGGTTGATTTGGAGGAGAGCGGCATTAATTTAGTCTGCAGTTTCCCTCCGGAGCTTTTGACCGACAGGCCAAACGGGTTTTGGGGGTACCGGATACCATGGTCAACTTCCGGAATCGGCCGGTTTAGATACAATATCAGCTCCAATGTCAAAAAAGCCTACAGAAGGCGCAACCAGGAATTTCCAAACCGATCAGGAGAACCCCAGGATCTGTATGTGGATGTGAATTTCCTGGAGAATGAAGACGTCCAAATAGACAGGGTTAAAATTGAATGCTCCGACCGGGCAACGGGGTTTATTGGGCCGGCCGAAGAGATTGTTAAGACAGGGCGATTTCCCAGAAAATTTACTTACTGGGGAGAAAAAAGAGGTGGAGGAAATGAGGAGGAAATTACCGGTACCGGACGCGGGCTATCCGGTCTCCAGGATGCGATAGAAAAACATTACGGCGGCCAGTTTATTCCATCAAACGTACAGGATGAGCAAGGACAGGTAGTTGGAAGTAAAATTACCCTTATTTTACCTTTGGAAAAAATTGACCTTGGCCTTTAGGAGTATTCAGATATTAAAGTTATGACTGCAAATTCTTCCTTGGTGATGCCCGGAGGCCTCTCGGAGATGGCAGCTTTTTCAAAATGGGGGATTAAAATTCCTCTCCGGTAAGTTTCCAAAACAGCAGGGTGGACGTAATAATTCCTGCAAGTGGAGGGCTTGTTACCCAAATCTTTGGATACCTTTTTAATTGCCTCGGCTATATTCTTTTCCGATTGTTTTTCATCCTTAAACGGCCCCAGGTCCTTTAAATAAACCGCAGATAAAAGCGTACCGCCCCAGGTCCTGTAATCTTTGGCGGTAATATCCTCTCCCGTCACTTCCTTTAGATAATTATTAACGTCTTCCGAATCAATGGTCTTTTTTTCTCCATCATCATCCAGGTAGCGGAATATTTCATAACCCGGCAGTTCCAAACATCTTTTGATAGTTTTTGCCACTCTGGGGTGCTGGACGTTTAATGAGTGCCTAACACCTGATTTTCCCACAAACTCAAACTTAATTTCCTCTCCCGAAACTTCCACATGCCTTTCCCTCAAAGTTGTTAGCCCAAACGAATCATTTTCCCTGGCATACTCGGGGTTGCCAATCCTGATAAAGGTGTGCTCAAGCAGCCAGACCACCGTGGCCAGCACCCTTTCCCGGGAAAGCGAAGGCTGATACATATCCTCCCTGATTTTATTCCTGATTTTAGGCAGGGTTTTCCCAAAATCGCTCATCCGGGAGAATTTATTTTCCTGCTGGAAGGCGATCCACTTGGGATGATAAAGGTATTGCTTGCGGCCTTTTTCATCTATCCCGGTTGCCTGTAAATGGGTGTTGGGTGATGGGGAAATCCAAACATCTTTCCAGGCGGGGGGGACGACAAGCTCTTTAATTCTTTTGAGGGTCTTTTTATCCCGCATAGCGCGGCCATCGGGGTCCAGGTATTTAAAGTTCTTGCCTGAGGCTTGCCTGGATATGCCTTTAGTAGCTGCCTCGTTAATATAGCGCAGGTTGGTCTCCTCAACTGCTTCCTCAATAATATCCATCCTACCTAATTAAATCATTCTTAAAAAAATTGGGCAAGCAATCTTATTGACAGGAAGAAGGGCTATGAGGATACAATTAATTATGCCCAAAGAAAAGGGGAATATTTACCTCATTGTAATTATTGCTGTAATAATCATTATTTTAATTATTTTAGCTTATTTTCAGATTTCGGGCTCGAGAATAAAAGATAAAAATTCACCCAAGAGTGCGGCCCAAACAACCGGCAGTTTATCCTTACCTGCCTCCCAATTTTTCCGGAACGGCTCCAGTTCGGGATCAGGATTTAGCCCGGCTGCCTCTTTTACGCCTTTGCCATCGGCCGCCCCAACCAATAATCCGACTCCGGCAAGCAGTCCCCCTCAGGTGACGCCTTCTGCGGCTCCTCTGGCCATGGACACCAGTTGGGGGGTGGATGAGGAGTGTAATCCCGGAGAAGGCACGTCTTGTCCGTGTGACCCCAAGACCGATGTTGCCTATATCAGCCACTCCGATTATAACGAAGTTATTTCCAACCCAAACCACAAAAATATCTGGGCAAATGCCATCGGGCGGCAAAAATTGCCGGTTTTACCGGGAAATTTACCAATCCAGCCGGTAAAACTTCAGTACAGCGGCCAGTTCCAAATTCCCACTACCCCTTCTCCGACTGTCTCCCAAACAACCAATGCCCAAACCGACCAGTTTATGATCCAGATGTATGACGGCAAAAACCAGTTCGGCTGGGGCGGTAAGGCTACCATGGAGGCGGCCCTTTACTGGCAGTTAAACCCCTGGGTAACTGATACTTACGGGCATTTTTTTGTTTACACGCCTAACTATACTTTGGTTGATACCGGGATTAATATCCCGCCGGACAATAACTGGCACAGCTTTAAGATTGTGGCGGATTTTGCCAGTAAAAAATGGGTTTCGGTAACGGTTGACGGTAAAACTGTTGATGTCAGCAACCAGCCTTTACAGATAATCCCTCATCCTGAATGGGACAATACCCAGATGGTTGCTACGACGGTTGAAGCGGAGCCGGCCTGGCCAAGTGCAACCTGTACGTATAATTTTTCCTGGAACATCTATTTTAAAAATACCAACCTGCAAGTTGTCCAATAACCTTAATAGCCTTATAATCTCCCAATGTTTATAGACGAGGCGGTAATTACCCTAACCGGCGGGCATGGCGGAGCTGGAAAGATGAGTTTTTACAGGGGACGGACTTCCGGCCCGGACGGAGGTAACGGCGGCAGGGGTGGAGATGTTTATTTAGTTCCAACCGGGGATATTATGGCTTTAAGCCAATTTTCCAGTAAAAAGATTTTTGAAGCCCAAAACGGGGGGATGGGCGGCAGCAATAAAAAAACCGGTGCCAACGGTTCCGATCTTGAGATAAGACTGCCGGTCGGGTCGGAGATAACGGATTTGGCCAGCAATGAAAGTTTTGAAATAACCGATCCTAACCAGAGGATATTAGTTTGCAAAGGCGGCAAGGGAGGCAAGGGAAATTTTGAGTTAAAATCTCCAACCTTAACTACCCCAAGGTTTGCCCAAAAGGGGCTGAAAGGGGAGAAAAGGGAATTTAGCGTTAATTTAAAGCTGATTGCCGATTTTGGGCTGATCGGACTGCCCAATGCCGGTAAAAGCTCACTCCTAAATGAATTAACCGCGGCCAATGTTAAGGTGGGAGATTATCCGTTCACTACTTTAGAGCCAAACCTGGGGGTATTAGACGGCAAAGTTTTGGCCGATATCCCCGGACTGATTGAGGGGGCATCTTCGGGTAAGGGTTTAGGGATAAAGTTTTTAAAGCATATTGAAAGGGTTAAGTTGTTAATCCATTGTGTCAGTTCCGAGAGTGAGGATATTTTAAGGGATTATGAGATAGTGAGGGATGAACTGAAAAATTTTGACCCAAAGATGTTAAAGAAAAAGGAGATTGTAGTTTTAACCAAGGCCGATATTTTAAGCGGGGAAGACTTAAAAAGAAAACTAGCCAACCTAAAGAAACTTAGCCCTAAAGCAATGGCTTTGTCTATTTACGATTTAGACAGTTTGGAAAAACTTATATCCTTACTGGGGAAAGCTTAATAAGACCTATATAGACCGACTTTTAATCATTTAATCCCGGTTGATTTAAGTTTTAAATTCCCCTATATTTTTTCCACCTAATGTTAAACCTGTCCAACAATTGTTTCATTTTCCCTAACTTAGCAGTACAGAGGTTGGCCAGACGATTTTGTCCCTGAATTACGGGTGCAAACTTTGTTTGGCCAAAATCTGTCTGAAAAAAGGAGGGAGGTGAAAAAAAATGAGATTAAGTTTTAAAGTCGGGAGCGCTATTACAACTTGCGCGCTGGTGGGTTCCTTACTCGCACCAGCCGCTTTTGCCGATACTATAGTAGC
>CAYTPB010000065.1:0-4119 GCA_964439785.1 uncultured Gammaproteobacteria bacterium | reverse complement strand
TAGCCAGGGATTTAGCCTGTTTCCTTTCGTAAAAATTGTTTTCCTGCTTGACTAACTGAGGGGGTTCTGGGATAGTATACCCCCAGAGTGAAATATATCTTTGTTTCTGGTGGCGTTATCTCTGGTATTGGTAAAGGCATCGCCACTTCATCCATCGCTTTACTGCTAAAATCGGCCGGCTTCAAAGTTGCCCCCTTAAAAATGGACCCCTATTTAAATGTGGACGCGGGAACCATGAACCCGCTGGCACACGGCGAGACCTTCGTGCTCGACGACGGCCGGGAAACCGACCAGGATTTAGGCCATTACGAACGGTTTTTAAATGAGAGTTTAGATTCAAACAATATTGCCACCCAGGGCAGCATCTATTTATCGGTTATTCAAAAAGAGCGGAATCTGGAATATGGCGGCGATTACGTTGACATCCATAACGTTACCCAGGAGATTATCCAAAGGATTCAGGCCGCCGGCCGCGCCTCAGGCGCCGATATCGTTTTGGTTGAGATTGGCGGAACAGCCGGAGAATATCAAAATTTGCTCTTTCTGGAAGCCAACAGGCTTTTAAAACTTAGAAAGCATGACGACGTTATCCATATCCACATAACCTATTTGCCGATCCCGGGAACACTGGGTGAAATGAAGTCAAAACCGGCCCAGATGTCGGTCAAGGATTTAAACACCGCCGGAATCCAGCCCGATATTTTGCTGGCCAGGGCGGAAATCCCGATAGATGAGCCCAGAAGAAGGAGATTATCCCTAAATACCGGTATTGAAGAGGAGGACATTATTCCGGCGCCTGATGTTAAAAATATTTATGAAATTCCGCTTGATTTTGAAAAATACCACCTGACCTCAAGGGTTTTAAAGAAACTCCGCCTCAGAAGGAAGAAAAAAGATTTAAAAGAGTGGAAAGCCTTTATCAAAAAGGTCCAAACAGCCAAAAAACCCCTCAAGATTGCCATTGTCGGGAAGTATTTTCAGAGCGGCGCAGGCGTTTTAAGCGACTCATACATCAGTGTAATAGAGGCTCTTAAGCATGCCGCCTTTACCCAGGGTTTTATCCCTGAGATTAGCTGGGTAGATTCTGGAAAATTGGAAAAAGATGCCGGGAGCCTTAAAAAGTATCAGGGAATTATTGTACCCGGAGGATTCGGTTCGCGTGATATTGATGGCAAAATCAATACTATTAAATATGCCAGGGAAAATAAAATTCCATTTTTGGGCCTGTGTTACGGCATGCAACTGGCCTGTGTTGAATACGCCAGGGATGTTTTAGGGCTCACCGGCGCCAATTCGACCGAGATCAATTCTAAAAGCCGGTACCCGGTCATTCACGTTATGCCTGACCAGGCCAAAAAACTCTTAAAAAAGGATTATGGCGGTACCATGAGGCTGGGAGCCTGGGAATGCCAGCTTCTGCCCGGCAGTCTGGCTAGGAAATTATACGGCAAGGAGAAAATTTCCGAACGCCACCGCCACCGCTTTGAATTCAATAACGACTTTAGGAAAAACTTTGAGGTCAACGGGCTTTTAATCTCAGGCACCTCTCCCGACGGCAATCTGGTGGAGATTATTGAACTCAAAAACCATCCGTTTTTTATGGGCACCCAGTTCCATCCCGAGCTCAAATCACGGCCGCTTTCACCTCATCCGCTGTTCATGGGCTTTATAGAGGCAGCCTCAGAAGCGTCTATTAAAAACCTATAGTACTTGCTTTACCAGTGTTTTTATAGTATAATTCACGCTCATGAGCAATGAAAACGAGCAGTTTCTCTCCGGAGAAAATTTCCAGCTTCCGGATAAGAAATCACTGAACATAGCGCGTTGGTTCAGGGATAAAGTTATAAATTATACAAAAGATTACGCTGATGCTTTAAGGGTAAAAGATGGAGATGTAAATAGAGCCAGGTCAGCCAGAGTCGCCACAGCCTCAACCTTAGGGGTCTTGGCAGGAGTGGCTTATTATGCTGTTACAAGAGACTGGCTAGCCGCGGGAATGATTGAATCAGCTTCATTTTTTACCTTCCAGCTTTCAAAAGGGTTCCGCGGTAACGAAAATAACGGACAGGTTGAATTTGTTTGGGAAGAAGATGCCGGTGAAGATATAACCTTGGACCCTCTGGACGGATCTTCTTACTTATTCCTAAACTAGACTTTTTCCCCCCAAAGTGCTAAAACTCTAGGATTATGAATGGAAAAAACTACACCTGGGATTTAAGGGAGCTTTTAGCTTCGGACGATGACCCAAAAATCGGGAAAGAGCTCAAAAAAGTCGAGTCGGCCAACCAAAGATTTATTAAAAAATGGCAGGGCAGGACCGATTTTTTAAAAAATCCCCGGGTTTTAAAGAAAGCTTTGGATGAATATGAGGCCCTCCAGGCAAATTATGGTTTATCAGGGGACACAGGCTATTATTTTGAGCTCAGGTCAAGCATTGATGAAAATGACCCCAAATTAAAGGCCAAATCCAACCAGATTGAGGAGTTCTCCCGCAAGCTTTTAAATGAAATCCAGTTTTTTGAGATCAACATCGCCAAAATTCCCCAAAATCTTCAAAAAAAGTTTTTAACTTCAAAGGAACTTTCACCTTATAAACATTTTCTGGAAAAACTTTTCCAGGAGGCAAAATATCTTCTGTCCGAGCCTGAAGAAAGGATCATGAACCTGAAATCCCAGACCTCTTACGGCAACTGGGTCAAGATGACCTCCAGCTTTTTATCTCAGGAGGAACGGGAAGCATTAACCGAGGAAAATAAAAAGGCTAAATTAAGCTATCCGGCCCTGCTGGGCCTAATAAACTCCCAGAAAAAAAGAGTCAGGGATACTGCCGCCAAAGGTTTTAATGATATTCTGGCCAAATGGAAGGATGTGGCCGCGGAGGAAATCAACTCAATCTTAGGGAATAAAAAGGTGGATGATGAACTGCGCGGGTTTAGCCGGCCGGACGAATCCCGTCTGCTTTATGATGATTTTGAAACGGATATTGCCGACACCGTTTTGGAGGCTGTCTCCTCGCGCTATAAAATCGCCTGGAGGTTTTACAAATTAAAAGCTCAGCTTTTAGGGGTTAAAAAGCTAAAATACCATGAAAGAAACGTTGAGTACGGCTCAATCGATAAAAAATATACCTTTGATGATGCCGTCAGGCTGGCCCGGACAGTTTTTGGGAATTTGGACAGCGAGTTTTTAGAGGTTTTTGACGGCTTTGTCAAAAACCGCCGCTATGACGTCTTTCCCCAAAAAGGCAAAAGGGGCGGAGCTTATTGCGCCCACAACTTAAAGCGCCAGCCCACCTACATCTTTTTAAACCATAACAATAAGCTTAATGATGTTTTAACCCTGGCCCATGAGACAGGCCACGGGATTAATAATGAGCTGATGAGGAAAAAACAAAATGCCCTCAACTTCCACACCCCCACCTCATCCGCCGAGATTGCCTCCACTTTTATGGAGGATTTTGTGCTGGAGGAGATTTTGCGTGAGGCAAATGATGAGGAAAAATTAGCCATCATGGCCTCAAAATTAAACGGGGACATCTCAGCCATTTTCAGGCAGGTAGCCTGTTATAAATTTGAGCAGGAGTTACACCAGGCTTTCAGACAAAAGGGTTATCTATCCACCAAAGAGATCGATGAGATCTTCCAAAAACACATGTCCTCTTACATGGGTCCGTCCGTTGAGCTCTCCCCGGGCTCGGAAAACTGGTGGGTCTACTGGAGCCATATCAGATATTTTTTCTATGTTTATTCCTATGCCTCGGGCCTTTTAATTTCCAAATCCATGCAGAACTCGGTCAAAGAAAATCCCAAGTTTATTGACAAAGTTAAATATTTCCTGAGTGCCGGTTCATCAGAATCCCCAAAAAATATCTTTAAAAACATAGGAATAGACCTGTCCCAAAGGGATTTTTGGGAAAAGGGTTTAGACGAGGTGGAGAATTTACTTAAAGAAACCGAAAAGCTGGCCAAAAAACTGGGAAAAATCTAACTTCCCTCTTACAAAATTTTCCTGAATCCTATAAGTTCTGCCATATAAATGGCTACCAGAAAAGAAGCACCTCCAAGCTATGAGGCTCCTCCCGGTTATAAGTTAGTTCCAGATGATATTGTCT
The DNA here is from genome assembly GCA_964439785.1 of uncultured Gammaproteobacteria bacterium. Lineage (GTDB taxonomy): Bacteria > Patescibacteriota > Microgenomatia > Daviesbacterales > UBA10151 > CAYTPB01. Next base: position 8 of record CAYTPB010000065.1, on the reverse strand, counting down.
TAAGGGAT
>CAYTPB010000064.1:0-4181 GCA_964439785.1 uncultured Gammaproteobacteria bacterium | reverse complement strand
TGCATATCGCATAACCTTTGAATTTTAACCTGTAGCCTGCGAAGTGTCAACCTCAAAGTGAAAAGCTTTTAATCTCTTTCTTTCTTAAAGAATATTTCTCCACTGAGGCTGATATACCCAAAGCTGTAAAAACCGAAATCAGGGAGGAGCCGCCGTATGATAATAGCGGCAAAGTAATCCCGGTAACCGGCAAAATCCCGGTATTCATCCCAATATTAACCATAATCTGGATAAACAGCATGGCCGCTATCCCGATAGCAATCATTTCGCCAAACCTGTTATCGGCTTTTGAGATTATCTTAAATAGAAACAAAAAGATTACCAGATATAAAGACAAGACAATTATGGCCCCTAAAAGCCCCAACTCCTCGGCAATGGAAGAAAAGATAAAATCGGTCCGAAACTCCGGCAAAAACCGCAGTCTCGACTGCGTCCCCTGGCCCAATCCCCTGCCGGACAGCTCACCCGATCCTATAGCGATGGTGGATTGGATGACGTTATAACCTATTCCTTGCGGGTCCTGGTTTGGGGATAAAAAGCTGATAATCCTCTGCCTCTGGTAATCCTTCATAAAAAACCAGGTTAAGGGAGTAACAACCAGCCCCACCAAACCCATAACCGCCAATTTAAAAAAGGAAATATCGGACGAGATAAGCATCACCAGCCAGATAAATAAAATAGTCAGGGTGGTCCCTAAATCCGGCTGTTTAAAAATTAAGGCAGCCACCGGCAAAACTATACCAAAACTTTTGGCAATATTTTTCCAGCTGGGCACTCTTTTTGTCCAAAAATCGGCCAAAAATAAAATTAAAACCGGTTTGGCAAACTCGGAGGGTTGGAAGTTAAACAGCCCTAAGGGAATCCATCTAAGCGATCCTCTTGTCTGGACACCCAGTAAAAACACTACAATCAGCAAAAACAGAGTAATAAAATAGAGCGGTTTGATTAAGGTCCTGAGGGCGCGATAATCAAAGTGCCTTAAACCTAAGAAAAAAATTACTCCCAGTAGAGCAAAAATCCCTTGCTGAAGCGCTAACACCGGACTTGAAGAATAAATTATCACAATCCCCAGGATTGTTAAAAGCAGTGTCGGGATAATCATTAACCTAAATTTTTTCTACCTTAAACTCATCAGATTTCACTATCTGAATTGAAGCAGTACCAGCTAAAATCATGGTTTCAAACTTCTCAGGCCATTCTGGCGCATAAATAATGGATTTATCATTTAGGTTAAAGTTGCCTTCCTTCCTTTTTATCTGAACATTTCTCATAAAATCTCTGGCCCAGCCTTCATCTTTCAAATCTTGTGTCAGTTCTGTATTCAGATCTACCTCTATCCCGTCTTTTTTCTCCCCAAACTCCACAGATTTCACATTTAGCTCATCGGCTAAAATTTTCTCTAGCTCTTCTGAAAGTTTTTTACCAGTTTTATAAGTAACCTTTGCTAATGGCTGCCTTAGCTTTATCTCTTTCTCCTTTCTCTTTGAGTGCCCCATCTCAACGATTCCCCTCACTAACTTCATATCCTTAATTAACTCCTCATCTAACAAATTTTTGTCCCCTAAGGGATAATCCATTAAGTGGACCGATACGTCAGAAGTTAAATTCCGATACATCTCCTCGGAAATAAACGGTAAAAATGGCGCCAAAAGCTTTGATATGGTCACCAGATTCCCGTACAGGACCGATAAAACCGTATTCTTCTCACTATCCGAGGCATTGGCGCTGACCCTGTCCCTTGACCTTCTGATATACCAGGTCGATAAATCATTAACTACAAAATCCTCAATCGACTTTGAGGCTGTCGAGGCATCATATTTTTCCAGACTGGAATTTACCCTTAAAACTACATCGGTCAGCCTGGATAAAATCCACTTATCCAAAATTGACAGCTCCTCCCTCTCAAATTCACAGCTCCAGTCGGATAAACTGGCATAGTCCACAAAAAACTTATACGAGTTCCACAAAATTAAATAAAACCGCCTCTTAACCTCCGCCGCCGCGTTAAACCCGAACAATAAATTATTCTCCGGGTTTTGGGTAACATACATCCACCTCATAATATCTGCTCCCATCTTATCGGCCGCCTCGTTAAACTCAATCGAGTTACCCTTAGATTTATGCATCGGCTCGCCCTTTTCATCAACCGCTGTGGCAAACCCTAAAACGGTTTTAAACGACGGCTCCCTTTTTAAGGCTGTCGACATGGCAATCAAAGAATAAAACCAATTTTTAAACTGGCCCGGAAAACTCTCTGTTACGAAATCGGCCGGGAACCAGTCCTCCGGCATGGTTGAAAAGGGCACGATTCCCGCATCCAGCCAGGGATTACCCACATCCGGAATCCTGGATGTAATTTCGCCACACTTTGGGCATTTAATCTTAACCTCATCCACCCACGGCCGGTGGGGCGAGTTCCCATCAAACTTCTCCCAACCCAAAGCCGCCCTCTCCTTTAATTCTTCTTTTGAACCGATCACATTAAACTCACTGCATTTTTTGCACTCCCAAATCGGTAAAGCCAGCCCCCAGTACCTTTTTTTGGAGATTAGCCAGTCATGCATATTGTTTAGCCAGTCAAGCTCCCTGTCCCTGCCCCATTTTGGCAGCCAGTTAATATGGCTGTTTACCTCAATCATCTGCTGACGGTAAGTTTTACCCGAGTCATCTTCCCGGTCCATGGCGATATACCACTCATCCACCACCCTCCAAACTAGCTCGGTCTTGCACCTCCAGCAAATCGGATAGCGGTGTAAAATCCGCTCGGTTTTAAATAAAAACCTGCCATTATCTTTTTCCTTTAGGAAATCTATTATCAGCTCGGGATGTTTTTTGGCGTTTTGGCCTGAATATTCCTCCATCCCGTCCAAATAATTTGCCTCCTCGCCAATCACCTCAATCACCGGCAATCCCAATTTCGCCCCTAATTTAAAATCTTCTGACCCGGCCCCGGGCGCAATATGGACCAAACCCGTCCCCTCCTCTTCGCTCACCGGTAAAATCATGGGGTCTGTCAAAATCACCCTATGAATGTATTCCCCTAAGGCCGCATCAACCCTGGGTAAATGGTCAAAAGGTGCAATGTACTCTGTGTTTTCCAGCAAAGCCCCTGGTTTTGCATCCAAAATTGTGGCCTCAGTTGGAGGCAATATATTTTTCTCAACCAACCTTTTAACTGCCTTGGACATCACCCAAACAAATTCTTTGCCGCCATTAATTGGATATTGTGTATATTGCTCATCTTTGTTCACTGCCACTGCCACATTGGCCGGAATTGTCCAGGGAGTTGTGGTCCAGACTAAAAGATATTCATTTTCCCTGCCTTTTATTGGTAATTTAAAATAGACCGACTCATGGTCCACCTCTTTATAGTCCTCAGTTAAAATCTCATGCTGGGAGATAGCAGTCCCACACCTGGGACACCAGGGCACGCTGTCATGGCCTTTATAAAGCCAACCCTTGTCATTTACAACTTTGAGAAAATGCCAGATAGTGTAGTTATTAATATCTGATGAGGTGTGGTAAGAGTTATCCCAATCCATAAAATAACCCAACCTCTTAGACTGCTCAGTCTGGATCCCTGAAAACTTTTTCACCCTCTCTTTACAAAGGTTTACAAATTTAGCAATTGAGGCTACCCTATCCCCCGGCACTAAATTCTCAATATCTTTTTTAGTGTGAAGATCCAGCTCTTTCTCAACTTCTACCTCGACCCAAAGCCCCTGCTCGTCAAACCCGTTCTGGAACCTTTGTTCCCTTCCCCTCATATTCCAGTATCTTTGCCAAAGGTCTTTGTAAGTCCTCGACCAGGCATGATGAACCCCCATCGGGTTATTGGCCGTGATTGGCCCATCTAAAAAGGAAAACCTCTCGGAAGACTCATCATTTTTATGCAAATACTTCTCCACAATCCCATTTTCATACCAATCCTTAAGTAGCTCACGCTCCATCTCCGGAAAATCTACCTCCGCTTTAACAGCTTTAAACATACTTGGTGTATTCTAACAAAAAACCGGGAGCTACTCCAGATCAAAATATGATATATTAGCGCCATGCCTGAAGCAAAAGTGTTTGAAGACCCTATTTATGGCCCGGAAGAAATTAAAGAACCCGTCCTCTTGGATTTAATGAACATCCACGGGCTTACGCCCATGGTATCCTAGCCTAGTTCAAGCTTCGCT
>CAYTPB010000063.1:0-4190 GCA_964439785.1 uncultured Gammaproteobacteria bacterium | reverse complement strand
CCAACTGCCACACCGGTTGTCACCCCAACTCCTACACCGGGAGTAGGTGGCCAGTCCCAGTCTCAAACACAGACTCAGACTAATGAGCAGACTGTAACAGCCAACGGCGGTTCAGCTACTAACAACAATACGGTAACAATTACCACAACCGCTCCGGCGCCGCAGGTTGTAACAGTGGCTGCAGCCCCGAATGTAAAACAGCTTCCTCAAACCGGTTTGCCTTTGGCAGGCCTGGCCCTTGGGGGACTGCTTCCTGCCGGATTAAAGCTTAAAAAGTTTGGAAAGGGTCAAGAGGATACGGAAGAAACATCAGCCAATCACATCTGGGAAGACAGAGAGTTCAAAAGATCTTAAGATTTAGTTGACAACCTATTCACAGTGTGGTTTACTTAGCTTAATCTTTCCGAAAGATTCTCATTCTAAGTATCCAGGAAATAGCTTTCAAAATGCATTTTAATAAATAAGGAAATCAAAACATTGGCTTGAAATTGGCCAAAATCAATCAAAACATATGGCAAATACACGTTCATTTAAACCAAAAGCTGTTGCCGCTGAACCAGCCGTCCAGGCAGCTGATTATTCAGACGTCACCGACTTTGTCGGTGAGCCGCCTGTTCAGAGTACTCCGGCCGATTCCGACAACGGAGGAACCTCAAACGGGGATTATTCCGCCAGCCGCGGAGGCTACAGGAGAGATTTTCAGAGGCAGGAAGCCCGGGATGTCCCGACTGAAAAGGTAGCAGGCTACCTCGATATCATGCCTGAGGGGCATGGGTTCCTGCGCCCCAAATACACCCACTCGGACCTTGATGTCTATATCTCTTCCAGCCAGATCAGAAGGTTTAACCTGCGCCCGGGAGATTACGTGGAGGGGGGAGCCAGGCAGCCCAAAGAGAACGAACGTTACTTTGGTTTGCTTCAGGTCAATAAGGTAAACGATAAAAAAGCCGAAGAGTTGGTCGGTGAGAATGGCCAAAGAATAAAAAGAGTTAAATTTGAAGATTTAACAGCCATCTACCCCAACAAACAAATTAAGCTTGAGACCGGAAAATTACCCTTGTCACAGCGGGTCATCGACCTGATAGCCCCGATCGGTTTTGGCCAGAGAGGTTTAATCGTCTCGCCGCCAAAAGCCGGTAAAACCACCATTCTTAAAGAGATCGCCGCCGGGATTGCCAAAAACCATCCTGATGCGGTCTTAATGGCAGTTTTGGTCGGGGAGAGGCCGGAAGAGGTTACCGACATTTCACGCTCGATTAAGGGTGATGTCATCGCCTCAAACTTTGACGAACCGGCTGAAAATCAGACCCGGGCCGCTGAAGTTGCCCTGGAGCGGGCCAAACGCTTGGTGGAAGAGGGCAAGGATGTCATCATTCTGCTGGATTCTATTACCAGGCTGGGCCGGGCCTACAACTTATCCGTTAACCCTTCGGGCAGAACGCTTTCCGGAGGTATGGACCCGGTTGCCCTTTATCCGCCAAAACACTTTTTTGGCGCCGCCAGAAATTGTGAAGAGGGCGGATCCTTGACTATTATCGGCACAGCCTTGGTTGATACCGGCTCCAGGATGGATGATTTGATCTATGAAGAGTTTAAAGGCACCGGCAACATGGAAATCCACCTTGAGCGCAAACTGGCCGAGAGACGGGTTTACCCGGCAATTGATATTGAAGCCTCATCCACCAGACAGGAACAGCTTCTGTTTGGCGGGGTTGATTCCGACCTTTATAAAAAAATTGTGGTTATGAGAAGGATGATCGGTATTTTAGGTTCAGAAGAACAGACCCAAATCTTTCTGGATAGGTTGTCTAAAACCGACTCCAACCAAGAGTTCTTGGACTCGTTAAAAGAGGTTAAGTAAATACTCCTTTTGTCAACTTGACTAAAGTCCTCTCCATTTTGTTAAAATGGTTGCTGTTAACTAAAGCTCCCTAATGAATCCGCTCCGCGACGATTTTAAAAGTCTGCTCAAATTCCTGTTCTTTTACCAGTCCAAAAAAACCAGGGATTTTGCCGGGTGGTTTGAAAATTCCAAAAATTACCTGGTTGAGATATTAATGCTCAAGCGCGGCAAATACCAAAAAAACGTCTGGCACGGTTCAATCATAGTTTTAGCTGCCATTGCCATTTTGACCTCCGGCGTTTTTGGCGGCGGCTCAGCCGTCGCCTCCAGCTTCCCCGGTTTGGGAGTGAAAGATCCCAGATTTATCCAGACCTATGACCCCAATGCTTCCGGTATCTCCCTTAACTCTCTGGTTGACCTTAAGACCTCTATTTCCCAAAAGCCCCGCTCCGAAATTATCGATTATACCGTCAAGCCCGGCGATACTGTTTCGGGGATTGCCGACAAGTACGGGATAGACACCGACACTATTAAATGGGCCAACAACCTATCCAGCATCAACCAGGTCAAACCCGGAGACACGATCAAAATTTTGCCGGTTCCGGGTGTAGCCGTAGCTGTTAAATCCGGGGATACTTTAAGCTCCCTGGCCAAAAAGTATTCGGCCAACTCCCAGGCGATCTTGGATTTTCCCTTCAATGATGTCCCGGATGACCAGCAACTAAAGGTTGGACAGGTGCTGATTATTCCTGATGGCAGTCCGCCTGAAGCCCCGGCTCCCAGGCGCCCTCAGCCTCAATACCTGGCCCGGGGCTCCCAGGGCACGTCCCCGGCCTACAGCGCTCCCGGCGGCGCCAGCTTTATCTGGCCTACCCACTCAGTTGGCATTTCCCAATATTTTTCCTGGTACCATCCCGGTTTGGACTTGCCGAATCCGGCTGAGCCGCCCATTTTGGCAGCTGCCGGAGGACGGGTAACCTGGGCCGGCTGGGATACTACCGGTTACGGCAACAGAATTGATATCGACCATGGCAACGGCTATCTGACCCGCTATGGACATCTGTCAAACATCTATGTCAGTGTTGGGCAGATAGTTTCCCAGGGCCAGGTGATCGGCCAAATGGGTTCAACCGGACGTTCAACCGGCCCCCACCTCCATTTTGAAATCCATTTCCAGGGCATTGCCGTCAACCCCCTGGCTATCCTTAAATGACCCAAAATTGCCGCTAAAACGGTATTTGGAACTCCCGATTACATATGGTAAAATCCAAAGCTAGGATCTAACAACTTGAGCTCAATACCAGATTTAAGGTCTGGGTAAAAACGCATCTGGAATGAATCAGCTTGGGTTGGGCATTTCGGTAACGTGAGATCCTGGGGTGTACAGGGTAGGTAGAAATGCCCAGAGCAAAAGCACCGACTTTTGGGGCCCGTAGTCTAATGGTAAAACTCCTGGCTGGCAGTCAGGTAACAGGGGTTCGATTCCCCTCGGGTCCACAGACCATCTGGGGAAGCGAACCGGTTCGGCAATTCTGAAGAATGAAGAATTGGGTGTGTTTTCCCCTCGGGTCCACAGGAAACTAGATTATTTAACATGTCAGAAAATGATCGGCCAAATTTAGTATTAGTAGCAAAAGATGGCAAGGTAGTTGCCAGTCCTCCTTCCGGTAAAACCCGGAAGGTTTTTGCTGTTCTGGCTGAAGGGATAAAAGATGAAGGCGGACCCAGAAAAGGGGATTTTTCCTGTACAGTGGACACAATCGAAGCCTTGCAAGCTGCTAATTTACCTTTAAGTATGGTCGGGTTGGCCCTGGAAGGTAAGGGTATCGTTAATTGGGTAGAAGGTGAAATATCCATCACTGAAACCAACCTGATTGAAGAAACCAGGGAGGATGTAAATAAGTTTGCAGCCTTTAACACAGTGGATCGTGAACTCATACCTGACCAACACCTTTTAAATAGCGGCCCCCAAAACCAGCAAGCCCTGGTCCAAGTATCCCAAGCTCTGGCTAAATCCAATATCCAGCCTCAAGGTAAAGTGATAAGTGCTGCTTTGGTGATAAGGGAAATAAAACCGGCATCTACTCAAACCCTTCCTGAAATGAAACCATCAGTTGAAGAGTCATCTCAACCCTCTAATGTCATTGAAATCGGAACCGGTAAATGGTCTACAATTATTCCAGACAAAAAAGTTGCTTAAAAGGGTTAGGAAACAAATAAAACTGGGGATGGATGTTTCGGCAACGTGAGGTTATCTAACAGTACAGGGTAGGTAGAAACATCCAGAGCCGAAAGTACCAACTCGGGGCCTATGGTTCAACGGCAGAATAAAATAAATACATTTTCT
>CAYTPB010000062.1:0-4200 GCA_964439785.1 uncultured Gammaproteobacteria bacterium | reverse complement strand
AGTCCGGAATGACAATTGTTATTAAAGGAGTTTAATTTCAGCCAGGGTATTGTGAGTGTGGAATCCTTCGTCCGGGACGGACTCAAACAGCTTGATTGAGGAGACAACAATCGGATTAAAGTTACCTGACATGATCTGCTCCAGCTTTTCTTCGGTCGGGGGAGCAATTTTTAAATTCTCGGCTTTGGCGATGGCAATATGGGGAGTGAACCTCCTTTCATCTACCGCAAGTTTTAGGCCGATAAGGCCGTCTTTAATCCTTTCCCTAATATGGAGGAGTTTATCAATGTCGCCTTTAACCCCAACCCAGATGGTGTGGGGGTGGTGGATATTGGGGAAGCCGTCAATGTAGGCGGGGGTGATTTCAAACTTTTTAATCCCGGAAGCGGCATCATTTAGGATTTGGATGAGAGATTCTTTTAGGTCATCGGGCTGTTCGCCAATGAAAGCTAAGGTGAGGTGGAGTTTGCCGTTGTCGGTTAGGCGAACTTCAGGCAAAATCTTTTGGACTTTGGTTTGAACCTGCTTTAGCTCGGTTTTATCCTCGTCCGGCACCTCAAGGGCGATGAAGAATCTCATACTGATATAATATAGCATATGGATTTGCAAGATTTGTTTGATAAAGCCAGTGATTTGAGGAATAGCGGGAGGACTAAGGAGGCTGTAGAAGCTTATCAAAGAGTTATTGGTCAAGCTCTCCAGCAAAACAACAGAAGGCTGGCGGCCGAAGCGACTCAGATGATTGGGTCTTCTTATTATATTAATGAGCAGTATAAGGAGGCAAACGATTATTTTTTAGAGGCTTTAGAGATGTTTAAAGGGTTAAACGATAGTTTGGGTCAGGGGTCAGCGCTCCGGGATTTGGGCTCAAATGCTCAAAAGTTAGGAGATTTTGAGAAAGCTAAAGATTATTTTTATAACAGCATCTGCCAGCTTAAACAGACGGATAGGTTGGGACATTTAGGGATGAGCCAGGTGAAACTGGGACTTTTATTTTCAGAGTTGGGCGATTTAGGGAAAGCTGAAGTGTCAATTTTAGAGGGTTTGCAAAATATTACTAAAAGTCCCGATAAATTTTTTGAGTCAACAGCTTATTTTTGACCTGGCTAAACTGCAGAAAAAAATGGATAAGATGGAGGAGGCAAAAAAATCAGCCCAAAAAGCAGTGGAGATTTTAGATAAAATCAGCAACAAAGAGCAATTTCGGATTAGAAGAAAAGAGATTGAAGAGTTTTTGAATAACCTCTAGCCGCCGGTGCCAACCAAGTAGACTGCCTGCCAGGGGCGGTAGTTGGAATGGTAGGTTTCGTTGATTAAGGTTTGGCCGTTTCTGGTGACGGTCCTGTTGAATGTGACATTGGCGCCCCAGGCTGAAAAATCTACTTGTTTTACAGTACCCTTAGGCAAAGTCGGGTCGTCCTGTCTTAGATCTGGCGGAGGCGGAGTGACACCTGAAACAACCGGGGTTGAGATTTTAGCGACCCGGCCATCCGATGTGCCGTAAAGATCAACATAAAGCGTGTCCCCCTCTGTATGGGCCTGGATCAAAATGCTGGCCGGGGTATCATTTTTGAACTTAAAGTCAACGGTTGGATAGTAAGTGGTGGCGTCAAGCCCGGGTGGGAAGCCCTGTTCGTAGTAGCCGACCCGGTAGGCATGGGCAGTCCGGTCGGTGACAGGCAACCCGGCGTTTAAAACAGCCCGGAAGAGAGTGGTTGAGACTTGGCAGACTCCTCCGCCGTCACCTAAAACGGTGTGTCCGGCCTGGATAACGTAAGCTTGTTTATAGCCGGTGGCGGCAGTGATGTCACCGACGGTATTATCAAAAGAAAATTCCTGGCCGGGAGGGACTAAAACCCCGTTGATTTTTGATGCGGATAGGTTGATGTTGTAGATCCGGTTGGGGATGGAGTCATAAAAATTGGAAACACCTTCCCCAATCAGTTCCTTAATCCCCAGCTGGTTGACCAGCTGGTTTTTGGGCGGGATGATGTTAACCGGCAGTTCAACCTCTTTTAAATCGCCGGATAATAGCCTTTGGGAGATAATTTTGGAGGCAGTATTGACATCGAGCTCGCGTCCTTCCTGCGGCGGGCGGAATTGGGTTACCTTTGAGCCGTCAAAATTAAAGAGAGGCTCCTCTACCGGCTGGTCAATTTGGGAGGCAATAGTTTTTAAATAATTATTGAGTTTTGATTGGTTTAAGGTTAGTTTAACATCGTTAATTGTTTGGTTATTTATATTAACAGAGGCTAACTCGAAGCGGTTGCCGAAGAAGTTGCCGGCGGCTAGGGTGGAACGGGAGTTGGGCAGGTCGATCAGACTTAAAATTGTTGGCAGATTTAAGGCAAAGGACTGGTCCTTAAAGTTTAGTTTGACCGGGGAGAGTTTAATCTTGTCAAGGGTGTTTTTAATTTCCATAGCGCTGTCATAGGAAAGGTTTGGTTTAGCCACCTTAATTGGGATTTGGGTCGAGGGGAGATAACCTGTGTTTATATATTCAGCCAATAAAGTTTTCAGGGCGGCGGAATCAACTAACTGGCCATCCTGGGAAGGGGTGACGTTGATTTCCTGGTTGTCCACTTTTAAAGAGGAATCAATGGGGGGTTGGTTAACTTCTTGGGCGATCCGGTTGATTGAGTTGTCCAGAGCGGGGTTTTGGGTGAGGGTTAAATTAAATTTGGGCGGCGGGAGAAAAAAGGTCCGGTGTCCAAAATCAAAGGCCTGATCCAAAACAGATTGGTCAATGGTTAAATTTTTAGGGTCAATGTCAAAGGTTTGGCCTTTATACTCAAATTCCAGATTTTTTTGGGATTTTTGGGCCAGATCCAAGGCTAATTTGGTCTGAGCTTGTTGTTTAGTTAAACCGGTTAAGTTAATACCGCCAACTGTTACACCAGGGTAATACTTATTCAAAAAGTAAATAAAGAAAATGGCAGCCAGGAAAATTATACCCAGGGTGGGGATGGCTATGAAGGTAAGCAGTCTCTTTCTGAATTTAGGCATCGGCCTCATTTTAACCAATTAGTATATAATTGAAAAGATCACTCTCCTTTAAATGAAGAAAATAATAATAATTGTTTTGCTTTTGAGTATTGTTTCCGGAGTGGCATTTTTTCTGTTTTCTTCAAAATTGCTTCAGCGGCCGGGGTCCGGTTCACAACAGATTAATTTAACCTTTTGGGGTCTTTGGGAGGACGCTTCGGAGATCCAGCCGGCTATTGATGCTTATGAGAAGATTCACCCAAATGTTAAGATAAATTACGTCCATCAATCATCAATTAATTATAGGACCAGGGTCCAGACCCAAATTACCAATAATTCCCCCGACAAGCCGGATATATTTATGATCCATGACACCTGGGTGCCGATGTTTTTATCAACCAATTCCTTGAGCAATGCGCCTTCGGATGTGATGACGAGTGCCGAGTTTACCAATACCTTTTACCCGGTGGCTAAAAATACTTTGACTAAAGGCAGCCAGATTTATGCCCTGCCTTTAGAGATAGACGGTTTGGCGCTTTATTATAATGTAGATATCCTGAATGCGGCTGGTGTTCAGGTACCAAAATACTGGTTCCAGACCTCGGATGACCCCGGTTTTATAAATGACGCCGTTAAAATGACAGTCAAGGATACCCAGGGAAATATAAAAACCGCCGGGGCGGCTTTAGGGAGTACTAACAATGTTGACCACTGGCCGGATATTTTAGGGCTGTTGTTTTCCCAACAGCCTAATGCCAAACTGGAGCAGCCCAATTCGAAAGGAGGGGTGGATGTATTAAACTTTTTCACCGGTTTTGTAACCAATCCCCAAAACAAAACCTGGGACATTAAGATGGAGTCTTCAACCCAGGCTTTTGAGGAGGGAAAACTGGCTTTTTATTTTGCACCTTCCTGGAGGGCTTTTGATATCAGGGCCAAGAATCCCAATCTAAATTTTAAGATTGCCCCGGTGCCCCAACTGCCCGGGAATCCACAGGTAGGTTGGGCGACATTTTGGGCCTTCTCTGTTTCCTCCCAATCCCTAAACCAAAGGCAGGCCTGGGATTTTTTGAAATATTTAACTTCATCCGATTCCGAGACACTGCTTTATAAGACTGCTTCTGCCACCAGGCTTTTTGGCGAGCCTTATTCCCGGGTGGATTTGGCTTCCCAGCTAAGCGGAGACCCGCTGGTGGGGGCATTTGTAAACCAGGC
>CAYTPB010000061.1:0-4228 GCA_964439785.1 uncultured Gammaproteobacteria bacterium | reverse complement strand
CCGTCAAACGGCAAACCCTTGCCCAAAAGCGAATACATGCTCTCAAACTGCTTCATTGAGGTGGGAAAATCAGGCGATAAATTGGAATCCCTCATTGACCAGGCCGTCCTGGGCTGGCCGTTGGCCTCAGGTAAATATTTCACTATCGGGTCGGGCGGGGTTAAGGGGCAAATTCTAGTCTGGCAGGCAGTCAAAAGGTCGGTATCCAAAGTATAGATGTCATTTGAATCGGTAGTGGATATGTGGCCCTGGTTTAAGTTCAAGAAGGCGTAAGCCGTCAAAAATCCGCCTGTCGCCCGAAGCTCCTTATCGTTTTGGAAAAGGATCAGGTAGTTTTTGGCTGTCGGCTCTCCTAGGGCCGCCGGCGCCGCCTCAAGCGCCGGTCTGGCCTGGGTCACTGCCATATAGGCTCCGGTAATAAAATTCTTGCCGGTGGAAACCAGGGTTTTAACACTGTATTTGCCGATCTTTTCCGGGTATTTATTGACATCAATAGATGAAACATCATCATTAGCCGCCTTAAGCTGGGGCACTATTTTATCCATATTTGGCAATGACTTATCCAACACCTTAACAAATTGGGCCACCCGGTCCTGCCCGGCGCTCGGGTGTCCGGTAAAACCCAATTCATCTTTGTAAGGCTCCAACCCGTCTGTTAAAACCTGGGCCGCCGAAAGCTCCTGGGACAGTGCGGCACTAAAATTCCTGGCATCGGAGTAAAATCCGCCAAAGTATGGAATAACACTCATCCAGATATAGAAATTAAGCGACAAGTTTAAGCCGTCTGAAGCCCCTTTCATGTCCTTTAAACTCGACCTGATGCCTTCCAGGTCTTCCTGCTTAGAGGCGGCTGACAATGCCTTGCCGGCTGCCGAGAACTTTTTGGTAGATGAGTAAATTCCCCGGGCCGGCAGATATATGAATACAAACAGGACGATTAAAACTATGAAGAATTTCTTCCAGAAGTTCTTCCTGTCTTTAGGCTTAGAGTAGCGATAGCCGCCTTTCCTGTCAATCCTAGTCAGTCTTTTGTTTAAATTTTGTAAAGCCATATTGGACAGATAAAATTCCTAAACAGCCCCACGCCCTAAAATTACGGCCGGGAACGTTTTAAGAATTAAGAACAAATCATAGAGGACGGACCGCCTTTGGACATACTGGGCATCCAGCTCCACTCTTTTGTCAAAATTAATATCCGACCTGCCCGACACCTGCCAGAGTCCTGTCAGCCCGGGTTTGGCGGATAAGATTATTTTAACAAATTCCCGGGAATTTGGGTACTTTTGCTGTTGCTCCTCCAACTCAAAAGGATAATATGCCCTGGGCCCAACCAGACTCATCTCACCTTTCAGGATATTTAAAAGCTGGGGCAGCTCATCAATCGAAGTCTTTCTGATAAACTTCCCGGCTTTAGTAATCCTTGGATCTTCATTGATGGATAGTTTGTAAGAATTTTTATTATACTTCTCCAGTAAGTCCTTAAACCTCGGGTCTTTATGCAAAATATCGTGCGCTCCCACAAACATTGACCTGAACTTATACATAAAAAAAAGCTGACCGTTCTTACCAACCCTTTCCGGAGTATCGGCCAAAACCGGGCCCGGCGAGTCAAATTTTATAGCTATAGCGATAATTAAAAGTATAGGTGAGAGAATTATTAAACCGATTATTGAACCAATAATATCAATTATCCTTTTCGATACATCATAAAACATCTCTAAATAAGTTCCTTTAGCCTGTTTTGAAAATTTTGTTTGGAAAACTTTCCCGCGTTTTCCCTGCAATCCTTTCCGTCCATTCTACTATTTTCCAATTTCTGGATGGCCAGATGCAAACTGTTAGCCGATTGCTCATAAAAAAACACCCCTGTTTTCCCCTCAACCACCGTCTCCAAAGCCCCTCCCGCTCCATATGCTATCACACTTTTCCCGCAGGCTTGCGCCTCGAGCGGCGTCAAACCAAAATCCTCCTCGGCCGTCACAATTAAGGCTTTGCACCCCGACATTAAATTGACAAGCATTTCCTCGGAGACATCCTCCAAAAACTCAATATTAGGTGAGGATTCCTTTTTCAGGTTACAAAGCTCTGGCCCTACACCTACAATTTTTAATCTTAACCCATTTTTCTTAAATTCCTCAACCGCCAAATCTACTCTCTTGTATTTATTAAGCCTGGAAACTACTAAAAAATATCCACCATCAAAAGAATCCTCAGGTGATACTTTATCTATATCTACAAAAGGGTACAAAACTTTTGACTCCCTTTTATAAACTTTTTTAATCCTTTTCCGGGCATTTTCTGACCCGGCTAAAAATTCATCCACTCTTTGGGAAGAAATCCTGTCATAGATTTTTAAAAAACTTAAATATGGGTTTAAGATTTTAGGGGTTTTTTCTCCGGAAAAATTCCATAAAAATCTTGGCGGTGTATGGATATAACTTATGTGTTTAGTTTGGGGCTTTGTGACAATCCCTTTGGCAAACCTGGTAGTGTGGGAAATGACCAGATCAAAGTCTGTAAAATCAAACTGCTCAAAGGCTAAAGGATGAAGGGGCATGGTGGCTTTAAAAAAATTCCTCCAGCCGGGGATTTGCTGGATAAATGAGGTAATAATTTTTTTGCCTTTAAATTTCTCCGCCAAAATTTTATTACTTCTATCAAAAACTATGGTAAAAATCGGCGCCTCCGGAAAAACCCCGGAAATTGCCAATAAAACTCTCTCCGCCCCTCCCCACTGCACCAGGTCATCATGCACAATTGCTACTTTCGTTAAATCAGTCTCCTTTCAATAGATCTCCTGGCTCTCAAAACTGTGGGTCTGGAATCTGTTTTGTATTTTTTCACCATCTCCTTAGCTTTATCTGGATACATCTTCCCTAACTTCTGGGAAAACATCATCAGCAGGTTCCATCTTACCATCTCATCTTCCTGATTACTCCATTTTTCCACTAAGCCAAAAATCAATTTGGGATTTTTGGTGGTCAAATAAGCTAAAGCAAATGGACCTAAGTTTTTCTTTACATAAGTTCCCCTGCTGCTTAAAAGAGGAAAATAATTGTTTAAAATCTGTAAAAGTTCTGAATCGGTTGGTTTTCTAATCATGGATCCAACTATGGCCACCCTTTGTAAATTAACACTCTCACTTTTTGCACATTCCTCAACCACTTTAATCCACTTTTCAAAGTCATACTCTAAAAGCCTCCTCAAAATTTGGGAAGCCTCTTCCCTCATCTCCCAATCCTCCTCATTTGCCATTTTTAAAATCTCCCTTTTTAAAAATTCAAAATTATTTTTATCTAAAAGAAGGGCCAGATTTAGTGCATACATCCTTCTGTTTCTGTTAGGAGATTTTATGTTTTCCAATATTTCTTTCTTAATTTCAGCAACACCGCAACTTCTGGCAAACTCAACAGCTGCACTTCTAATCTCTGGAATCTTTATTCTGGATGTAACCTTATCTAAATCAATCATTAAACTATCTTGGATAAATCTCCATCAATAATAATCGGTTTCATCGCCTCAATTTCTGTTTTATAAAAAGGAATATCGGGAATTTGGTTTAGCAAAAAGATCTTCTGGTTTAAAACGTGGGCAAAACCTATCTCCATTAAAGTATTGCCGCCAATATAATTTTTAACCCCATTTTTATCAAAGTTAGCTACCAAAACCGCATCAGCTCCCTGCATCATCCTCCAAAACTCCCTGATAGCATCCTTATGCTTTTTATGATAAATCTTAATCCTCTCCTTTTCCTCATCAGACTTCCCTATGAAAGGATCAGCCAATGTAGTAACAAATGCTTTATGCCCCATTTTAATCAACCTATCCCGAAGAGATACCAGCTTTTCGGTATGCTGCATACTGCCGATAACACCAATCCTCATTGATCTAAAAGTTTAACACAAATTTAGCTTGAAAACTGTTAGCTAATCCTCTAAGATTGTTTTAACTTCATGGAAAATATCAGGGAATACCTGCAGAAAAGACACCGTCCGGAAAACGTCAATAAAAAACACAAAAATGAACTCAGTTTCCAGGACAAACTGGCACTCTTAATTACCGGCGCCATTGGCACCATGTATGCGGTTTACTTTTTTGCCCTTTTTATGGCCGGCTGGATGCTCTGGCAATCATTCTTTTATAAACACCCTTTTGATCCCTTTCCCTTTGCCTTTTTGCTCTTTTTAGGCAACATTGTCCAACTTCTTTTAATGCCCCTCATTATGGT
>CAYTPB010000060.1:0-4265 GCA_964439785.1 uncultured Gammaproteobacteria bacterium | reverse complement strand
CAGTGGAGAATTTACTCAGGCGTGTAAGAAACGGAGAATCCTTGGATAACCTTATCCCAAAGCCCCAAAAAGATCCTAGTGAGGTTTCACTGGAAGAAGCCAAGGAAATTTTAGGTGGCAACTTTTTCGGGTTATCTGAACTGGGTACCACAACCCAGTTCCTCCAGCGCATGGGTGTACCGATATCCGCCTGCTGGCGTAATACTGTACTGCCCCGCAGGACTGATATTGAATTTGCCAGGGATCATGATGAGCTGGCTGTTTACCTGCCGTCCGGACTGATGTTCGGAAAAATGAGTATTCCCGCTACAATTAATAATGTCAGCGGTATTTTTGAAAGAATCTACGGCAATTATGGTGATGACAGTATTCCTGTTTTAAGGGACATCTGGTACTCGAATGAATATTTTGCCGGGAACGCCCATGATTTAGTGGACTTCCTTTATTTCCGCAAACAACCCTTAGCCGGAGGTGAGCTTGAGATATACATGAAGGATCTTGAAAAGAGCCAGTCAACCAAAAAGAAAACTTTTTACCCTTCGGCCCTCGAGGTAGTCCTAACCGAAATGGTGTATTACTCAAACCGCCAGAAAATACTTTTTCCCGCACCGGTTAGGACCAGATCGCTTACTAATGATAACTTGCCGGTTTACTTTAATGGTTTTAACGCCCGGGGGATAGCTCTAGGGAAAGGTCTCACAGATCAGGGGCGATATTATCCGGTCCGCTAGATGATCTATACTGTAATAGGTTATGTTTAGGTACATTTACCAACAAGTTATTGTTCAGCACCACCGGGCCAAGTCATTTATCATCCTGGTCAGTTTTTTAATCACCTTTGTCATCTCAAGGATTGTGGTTTGGTTAATTGATGCCGGTAAATTTCCTGATCTTTATGTTTACATTGGGGAAACACATATCCACCATTTAAACTTAGGTATCTTTTTACTGTCCATTACGGGATACCTGTCGCTGGTTTTGCCCGAGTTTAAATACCGCAATGCCCTGGCTATATTTTTTGGGATCGGGTTGGGGCTGACTTTTGATGAATTTGCCCTCTGGCTTTTTTTGGAAAATGATTATTATGCCAGGATCAGTTATGAAGCCATAATCACCATCAGCTTAATTTTGCTAAACATCGTCTACTTCCCCGATTTATGGAGAAGAATTTTCATTTTTCTTTTTAGGAGGGAAAGGGAAAACCCGGATTAGATGGACACCCGCTTTGATGTTTTAATCACTATTTTAGTTTTTTCCGTTTTTACCCTGCTCTCCAATATCATTCCCCACTGGATCAAGCTACCTTGGGATCTGGATTTGAGCAAAGTAGGGATAGGTTTCTATATTCCGATATTTTCTTCCCTGATTGTTGCCGCAGCCATTATCCTATCCAGACAGCTCCTGGGGATCTGATCTGTTAAAATAGCCCTTAAATGAAAGTACTAATAACCGGAGGAGCCGGTTTCATCGGCTCCCACATCTGCCGTCTCCTGCTTGACGAGGGTCATCAGGTTTTAGTTTTTGACAACCTCTCCCAGGGCTACCAAAAATTAATTGACAAGCGCGCCAGCTTTGTTAAAGGTGACCTTTCCGACCAAAAACTGCTGGAAAAATCCCTTAAGGGCTGTGACGGCGTCATCCATATGGCAGCCTTGGTCCTGGTTAACGAATCGGTGGAAAAGCCCCTGCTTTACGCCCAAAACAACATTTTGGGGACAATTTCCCTGCTTGAGGCAATGAAAAATTCCGGTGTCAGAAAAATTATCTTCTCCTCAAGCTGTGTGGTTTACGGCAATCCCAAAAGTCTTCCTGTTAAGGAAGACGATCCCATTATGGCTTTTAACCCCTACGGCGCCACCAAAGTGGCCTCGGAAAACTTTATCAGCTCTTACCGCGAACTCCATGGTTTTGATGCTACCCTGCTCAGGTACTTTAACCCCTACGGACCAAACGAAATGCACGAACCCGAAACCCATGCCGTCCCTCTTTTTATTAAGGCTGCCTTAAGTAAAAAACCCATCCCGCTTTATTGGAAGGGAGAATGCATCAGGGATTTTATCTATGTAGAGGACCTGGCCCGGGCCCACATTGCCGTCTTAAATTTGTCAGGCTTTAACATTTTTAATGTCGGGACAGAGAATGGTATCAAAGTGATTGAGCTTTTAAAAACCATTGAGGAGGTTTTAGGCTATAAATTAAGAATTGAGGATCTGGGAGAGCGGGCCGGGGATGTCATGGCAACTTTCGCTTCCAGCGCCAAACTTAAAAAAGCCACCTGCTGGAAACCCCAGGTTAGCTTAAAGGAAGGGATTAAAAAAACCGTTGAGTACTTCAAAGAGAAAAATTAGGTTTAAATTCCGAAAGCTTTTGTGTATAATTCCTAAGATACTGCCACAGTAGCCAAGTTGGTCAAGGCGGGCGCCTGAAGAGCGTCTTATCCGGGTTCGATTCCTGGCTGTGGCACAAACTTTTTAAGCTCTCTAAAAGGGAGTGTAAAAAGTTTTCTGTCAGGGCATCAGGAATCAGCTTGCGCATCTGGCACAGCTAAGAAGGTTCGACAACGAAGTTGAGCTCTTCCTGGCTGTGGCACTTTTTTCGCGGGAGTAGCTCAGTGGTAGAGCGTCTCATTGCCAATGAGAAGGTCGCGGGTCCAAATCCCGTCTCCCGCTCTTTTTAACAATGAAACTGGTAAATCTTTCGGATTATGGTATAAAAAGCATCAATTATTACTGGGATAGAAGGGAAAAGTTTGATTTAACAGAGGAAGAGTTGAGATCTATTGGTGTAACCGGGAATTCTGCCCAAGTGGATGAGAAATTAATTCCTAAACTGAAAGAAGCTAATAAAATCTTCAAAAAATCAGGCTATGAACTAATTGTTAAAGATGGCTACCGCTCTCCAGAGCTTTACCTTTTAGTCCAAAGGAAGAGGTATGAAATTGATGGTAAGGAAAACACCGACAAAACCTTAAATACAGACAGAATGGCTCACTCTACCGGCTTGGTGGTAGATATAAACTTAGTTGACCTTAAAACCGGTCAGGAAGTTGAGGCCTGGGATAAAAAAGATTGGCCGGATGGAGTTTTCATAGATTTTTATATACTCCCTTAACTCAGGTTTGCAACTAATGGAAGGGTTTGGAAATTCTCAGTAAGTAAGGTGTCCAGTTCCTCTTTGTATTTGCTTAGATTCTGGAAAAACTGCATGGTTTCCTCTTTGAACTCTTGAAATGTTGGAAAATAGTGGTTGTTCGTTACTTTCTGGTGAAAAAATCGCCAGAGTCGCTCAATCAGGTTCAAGTTTGGTGAGTAAGGTGGCAGGAAGATGGGTTTAAATCTGGGATGATTGAGAAACCAATTGTTCACCATTCGTGCATGGTGGTACTTAGCATTGTCCAATACCAGGTAGACTTTTCCATGAGGCTGTTTTTGCTTGATTGCTTCCAACAGATGGATAATTGCTTGAGCATTGATGGTCTCTTCTTCAATGACCACTGCCTGTTTGTTACCAACGGTCACTGCGCCTACAAGATTCAGTCGTTTTCTCCCAGTATTTGATTTAAGATACACATCGTTTCTTTTTCCTTTCTTGATCCAGCCATAGGATGGTTTGGTGTTGTGGGTTGGATGGGTTGCATCTGAAAAGTAGATGTGGTCATGTGACCCCAGCGTTTTCTTGAGATCGTCATAGTTTTTGAGAAACGCTTGTTGGAGAGTAGCTGATGTGTTTCCTGGGAATACCTTTGGCTTCTTGTAGGTAAACCCTAGCCTGTGGAGTAGTTTAGTGGTTCCAATGAGTGTATATTTCTTTCCATAGACTGTGAGAACATATGCCTGTACTTCTTTTGCAGTAGTGAGCGTATGGGAGAGAAGATACGCTTCAAGCTCTGTTTGCTGCAGAGTACTTAGCCATGCTTTTCCACCACGGTAGTGATACTCAAGAAGACCTTCCACTCCTTTTTCTTGAAACTTTTGCACATATCTTCTGAGAGTGACTTCATCCAAAAGAAGCAGTGTTGCTATCTGTTCGTAAGAAAATCCATGATGCAAAGCAAGAATTGCTTTTATCCTATCTGCTACCTTTTTATCCTTAATGGATTTGTGAGCAAGGCGAAGCGTTGTTACTTGGTTGTCTGTGAGAAAACCTTTCATGGCAGACTACCAGCATATCAGACTAGATCAACAATTTGCAAACTCAAGGAAAAGGGGTATACTCCATTTTATAAACTCGTCAAATAGTTTCTCTCCAATTTTCTAGCCTCTAAA
>CAYTPB010000059.1:0-4323 GCA_964439785.1 uncultured Gammaproteobacteria bacterium | reverse complement strand
CCATATCGGTCCCGACATCCGCTCCCTTGGTAAAAATTCCCCCTCCCAACCTGGCAAAAACCGAAATCAGCGATCCGCCAAAACCCAAAGCCACCAAAGATTTTAGGTCATGGGTAAATGAATAAAATCCGGCCACAGACAAAAGCGCCAGCCCCACCACCAGAAACCCGGTTACCGCTCCGCCTCTGTAAGCTACTCCGAAGGCCTTGGATAAACCTGATTTGGCTGCCTCTGCACACCTAACGTTGGCATAAACCGCCACCAGCATCCCGATCAGCCCGGCTAAAGCACTTGCCACAGCCCCAAGCAAAAAGCCTAAAGCGCTATCCAAACCCAGCATCCAATAAATCAAGGAAGAAATTATCAAAGCCACCACCGCCACCACCAGGTATTGCCTGACAAAATAAGCCCTGGCTCCCTGCTGAATGGCTAAGGCAATCGACCTCATCTCATCCGAGCCGGTCGGAAGCGATAAAATCCAGCGGATCAGGACCAGACCGTATAAAATAGCGGCCGCTCCCGAACCGAAAACTAAGTAATTAAGATGGCTCAAAATGAAATCCATTATTGTTGAATTTACACTATAGTATAACTATAAGTCAAGCCTTGCGACAACTTACAGGTCATATAAGCTTTAGCGCATCCTATAAGTCAGTAGTTAACTAGAGGTACATATTAATTAAACTGTAAAAGCCGCTTTTAAATCAAGGGGATAAAACTTTTACTCAGTGTTCGAACAGGTCGGAGTCAATAAAGATAAAGTTTATATCCCCGGAATTTTTGGATTTCTCATCCTGCGCTATAAGCGTCATAGTGGCCAAACCCAAAGCCGCACCCACACCCCAAAGTATCGGATGTCTCCTGATATACTGAATAGCCCCGTGTAATGAAGATTCATGGATCAAACCAGCCAGGGTAACCTCTTTGTGCTGTCGTTCAACCGGAAAAATTTCCCGGGGTCTTTCAGAAGGCTTTTTCTTAAGCCACCCATCAACCATCTCTGCCGCATATTCACCTTCACCCGATTCCCTGCCAAATTCTGGCATTATTTTGACCCCTTAAAGGGCGAGGTAATGGTACTAACCGCTTTCTGGAAGATATTTTTATTTGCTGCCGGGACACTCCCAGCTCCTGCTTCGGCAGAAGCCGCCGGTTGGGTACTGCCTGCAGGATTACCCAATGTACTCTCGGACGCAGTGGAGGCAGAAGCTTGGGTTTCCGGAGAAACTGCAGTAGATGAAACTGCGGCAGGTGCACCCACAGCCTCTATTGGGGTAATTGCCGGAGCCCCTAAACCGGCTCCTAAATCAGAACCCGGTTCCGTACCGGCTGGAGCCGTTGGTGCGGAAGCATCCAGTGAGAAAGAGGATGGAGCTGCAGGAGCCGTCGGAATATCGGCAGAAGTGGACAAAGGCGAAGATACAGGACTTAAGGATTCAGGTGTAGAACTGGGGGCAAAGGAGGAAGCCGGCACAGATGCTGGAGCAGGTGTTGGCGTTGAAACCGGCATCTCGGCTGGAGTCAGGGTAGGGGACGGAAAGGCAGAAGCGGCAGATTCAGCCGGCATTGGTGTGGGAGTTAACGTTGGCGTTGAAGTAGGAGTAAAAACTCCTGTTGGCGTCTCGGCTGAAGTGGCCGTTGTCGGACTGAATGCCTCATTTAATCCGCCTGCAGGAGCATCAGCTGTAGCGGCTGGCGCACCTATCTCAGGTGTTGTGGATGGCTGCCCTAACGGGCTGGGATTATCTTTGGTTGGATCTTGATCACCCATGCTGGGATTATTATGACAGGAAGATTATCAATCTGTCAAACTGGAATTTATGCCACTGCTGCCGGAGCGTTGTAACTTTTAATTCTGGACTTGGGAGTAGGCGGGCGGACCAGGGCAAGCTTTAAGACTTCATCCATATGTTTTACAAAATGGAATTCCAGCTCATCCACCACATTCTTAGGCATATCCTCCAGATCCTTCTCGTTATTTTCCGGAGCGATAATCACTTTCACTCCTGCCCTGTGGGCCGCCAAAACCTTTTCCTTTAATCCGCCAATCTCCAGCACTCTCCCTCTTAAAGTTACCTCGCCTGTCATTGCCACATCTTTCCTGACCGGAATCCTGGTGAAGGCGGAAACAATCGCTGTAGTCAGGGCAATCCCGGCCGAAGGCCCGTCTTTTGGCACCGCCCCTTCTGGCACATGGACATGGACATCGACTTTACTGAAAAACTTCTCGGGCAAACCCAATTTAGCCCAATTTGACCTGACATAAGACATAGCAGCTTGGGCCGACTCTTTCATTACATCTCCCAGCTGTCCGGTTAACTGGACCTGGCCTTTACCCGGCATCAGTGTTACCTCAACAAATAAGACTGATCCCCCAACCTCACTCCAGGCCAATCCGGTTGATGCGCCCACCATATCCTCAATCTCGGCCAGCTCGGGTGTAAATCTAACCGGTCCCAACAGTTTTCTGACTTCCTCGGATGTAACTTTAATATGTTTGCCGGCTCCCCCCTCTGCCAGTTTCCTGGCTATCTTTCTGACCACGGCCGACAATTCCCTTTCCAGATTCCTGACTCCTGCCTCTCTAGTATAACCGTCGATTATCTGATAAACTGCCGCATCCTCAAACTCAAGTTTAACCTTATTTTTATTAATCCCATGGGACTCAATCACTTTTGGAATTAAATGGTTTTTGGCAATATGGAATTTCTCATCCCTGGTGTAACCGGCATATTGGATTACTTCCAGCCTGTCCCGGAGGGCCGGAGGGATCGTATCCAGCATATTGGCTGTAGTAATAAACATCACATTTGATAGATCATAAGGTACCTCAAGGTAGTGGTCGGAAAAGGCATTATTCTGCTCGGGGTCAAGCGCCTCAAGCAGAGCCGCCGACGGGTCACCCCGGTAATCCGCCCCCACCTTATCAATCTCATCCAGCATAAACACCGGATTGGTAGTGCCCGCCTGCTTGATAGACTGGACAATCCTTCCCGGCATGGAACCGACATAAGTTCTCCTGTGTCCCCTAATTTCCGCCTCATCCCTGATTCCTCCGAGTGAGATTTTGACGAATTTCCTGTTTAAGGCCTTAGCAATAGACCTTCCGATCGAGGTTTTACCGACTCCCGGAGGCCCGGCAAAACAAAGTATCGGCCCATGGATCTTGCCGGCTAATTTATAAACTGCCAGATACTCCATCACCCTTTCCTTAACTTTTTTCAATCCGTAATGGTCGGCATCTAAAATTACCTGGGCTTTTTTCATGTCAATCCGGCCGGATGAAATCATCTTCCAGGGCAAATCCGTCAGCCATTCCAAATAATTCCTGATATATCCCGCCTCGGGGTTAAAGGTGGACATCTTAGCCAGCCTGTTTAGCTCTTTATTGGCCTTATCCCTGACATCCCTGGGCATCATGGCTTTCCTGATCTTTAGCTCAAGCTCCCTGATCTCCTGGTTCTCGTTTGACTCCCCCAGCTCCTCCTCAATACTCCTCATCTGCTCCCGTAAAATAGCCTCTTTGGTCATTCTGGAAACCCTCTCCTGGGTATTGGTGGAAATTTTTTGTGAAATCTCTAAAATCCTGATCTCTTTGGCCAAAAGCTCGGACACCCTCTTTAATCTGTCCATAGATGAAACCATCTCTAAAATCTGTTGCTTATCTATAGTCTTAAAATCAATCGCCTGGCAGATGGAGGAAACTATCTGGTTGGGGTCATCGTTTTGGGCAATAAAGGATAAATTGGATAGGGAATTGGGGTCAAATAGGGGATTTCCTCCCAGCTCCAGGTATCTTTTGAGCTGGTCCTTGACTGTACGGATCATCGCCTCAATTTCCTCATTTTTCTCGGACAATTCCGGAATCTCCTCAACCACAGCCTCCAGATAAGGATCGGTTTGGGAAAAATTCTTAATATAGACTCTAACCAGTCCTTCAACCGAAGCCTGGTATTCGTTATCGACCTTAACCATTCTTCTGATTAAACAGACTGTTCCAACCTGGTAAAGGTCTTTTTCTTTGGGGTCTTCCACCCTCATGTTTTTCTGGGTGACAAAAACTATCAGCCTGTCTGTGGCATAGGCGCTATCCAGTGCGGCTTTTGACCTGACTCTGCCTGACACAATCTGTACGCTGTTACCAGGAAAGATAACTGTGTCTCTGAGGGGTCCCACCGGAAGTGTGGGCCGGAGCTTTATGGGATTTGATGGATCCATTATCATGGGTAATTAGCAGAAGTCTATCATGAGTGCTAAAATCTGTCAAGCCATTGTACTGGACCCCTAGATGGAGAACGCCTGTCCTCCTTTCTCTAAGTAGCT
>CAYTPB010000058.1:0-4404 GCA_964439785.1 uncultured Gammaproteobacteria bacterium | reverse complement strand
GAACGGGTTTCTCCCCTTTAGTTTTAGCTTCTTTTTCAATCTTAATTTTGGTTCCACCAAACCTATTCTTTTTCTCCTTTACTATTGGCTCCTCCCCAGTCACCACTTCCGCTTCCGGCTCGGAAGCCTGCTCAAACAGGGTAATTTTCTGGCCCTTCTTAACCTGGACTAAAGCTTTTTTAAAGGCCTTGGTATGGAAATAACCTCTCCTTGACCTTTGCAGTTTGGTTTTTCCCTTAACGTTAACCGATTTAACCGACACCACGTCAACATTAAATTTCTCCTTGATCAATTTAGCTATCTCCTCTTTGGTGGAATTTCTATTCACTTCAAAAGTGTAAAGCCCAAGCTTGGCTAAACTCATGGATTTTTCGGAAATAAGCGGTCTCTTAAGCATTTTGTTTCTCCTCCTTGTCTCTTCGAGCCTGAGCTTGAGGCTCAGCCTCAGAGCCGATGGCCTGAGCAGAGTCGAAGGACTTTTTAAGCAGCCTTTTTTCCAATTTTTCTACTGCTTCTTTGGTAAAAATTAAGCTCTGGTGTTTAATAACTTCCAGAGCGTTTAATTCATCTGCTGTCAAAAAACTCAAGTTTTTAATATTTTTTGAAGCTCTTTTGGCTTGGTCCATTTTCCCGTCCACCACCAAAAGAACCGACTTTTTATTTAAGGACTTAAAAAGTGTAACTATCTCTTTAGTTTTCCCGGTTGCCTTATCCAAACCTGAAATTCCCTGGACATCCCCACCCCCGGTTTTTTCGGATAAAGCGCTGATTAAAGCCGCATTTCTCATTTTTTGGGGCAATTCTAAGATCACTTTCCTGGATCTCGGACCCAAGGCAATGCCTCCCCCCACAAAAATCGGGGCTCTAATGGCGCCGTGCCTGGCCCGGCCGGTACCTTTTTGCTTAAAGATTTTCCTGGTTGAACCCTCAACTTCGCCGCGGGTTTTAGTGTCTGCATAATGGCCGGCAGCATTATTCAAATAAACCCTCACCGCCTGGGCAACCAAAAATTTATTAACCTTGGCCCCAAAAATTTCCTTGGGCAAACTTAAAGTGCCTGCACTTTTTCCCGTTAAGGATAAGCTGGCGACAGACAACCCGGAAGCCTTAGCTACTGTTTTTGGTGCAGGCGTAACTTTAGCCGTTGCTACCTTCACATTCGTCTTTTTGGCTGGTGTTTTTATTTTACTTGCTGGCATTTTCTTGATCAGATGAGTCTGATCCTCCTTGCTCTGTTACATCGGTATTGTTTTCTGATACACCCTCTGAAGCTTTTTCTCCATCCTTGTCTCTTCGAGCCTGAGCTTGAGGCTCAGCCTCAGAGCCGATGGCCTGAGCAGAGTCGATGGATTCCTCTTCTTCTTCCTTCTCTTCAGGTGGAGGAGTATAACCCTTAACCTTCCCTATGTTTTGTAAAATAACCAAACCTCCAACCGGTCCCGGAACTCCGCCCTTAAGGGTAACTAAATTATCATTTTTATTGACCGCAATCACCTCAAGCCCCTTGTAAGACACTTGGTCAACCCCCATATGCCCGGCCATTTTTTTGCCTTTGTAAACTCTCCCCGGAGTTGTACCGGAACCGATGGATCCGGGAGCGCGGTGTCTGTCTGACTGGCCGTGGGTTTTGGGTCCTCCGTGGAACCCATGCCGCTTTACTCCGCCCTGGAAACCCCTGCCTTTGGAAACTCCCGTCACCTTGACAGCGTCCCCGGCGCTAAAAATCTGCTCTACCCGGACCTCCTGGCCCATCTTTAAATCATCACTTGCTTCCTTGACTCTGGTTTCCCTCAAAAACCGGACTTTTTTTTCAATTCCGGCCTTTTTTAAGTGGCCGATCTGGGGTTTTCTGACGCTTTTTTTCTCGCCTAAACCAAGCTGGACCGAGTTGTAGCCATCCTTACCGTCCTCTGTTTTGACCTGGGTCACCAAGTTTGGCGCCACCTCAATTAAAGTAGCTCCAACCCTTCTCCCGCGGGAGTCATAAGAGCTGACCATTCCTTTTTTAATTCCAAGCAATGTGTTTATCATATTTTTTCCAAAAAAAGGAGTGAGGTCTTTTTACAGATCCTCACTCAGTATTTTGTGCTTCAATTGCCGTATCCGTTCGACTTTGCTCAGGACGCACAACCTACTGAAAATTTACAATTTGTAAATTAGCCTGACTTTTCCATCAGTTACAGGAGATTCTATCACACAGTTGTGCGTAATTGCAAGCTATCTGTGCTTAGGGTTATTTGGCGGAAAGAAGACTACATTTTTACTTCTATATCAACTCCAGCTGGTAATTCCAAATGCATCAAACTATCAATTGTCTTATCTGTTGGTTCAACTATCTCGACTAATCTTTTATGGACTTTGATTTCAAAAGCTTCCTGGGAATTTTTATCCGTAAAGGTGGATTTTTGAACAGTGATGATTGATCGCCTGGTAGGCAAGGGGATTGGCCCGACAATTTTAGCGCCGGTGCGAAGTGCAGTATCAAGCAGCTGCTCGCAGGTAGCATCTAAAACTCTATGATCGTATGATTTTAATCGTACTCTTATACGTCCTTTAGCCATAAATTTATCCCCTTTTCAATGTGCTTAAAATTATACTACTTTCCCAACAAAAAAGGGCCTCTCGGCCCCCTTGAAAGTAATCTAAAATTACTTAATAACTTTAGTGATCACACCCGCACCAACGGTTTTACCGCCTTCCCTAATAGCGAACCTTAAACCATCCTCCATAGCCACCGGAGTAATAAGTTTGGCTGTAATCTTAGTGGTATCTCCCGGCATAGCCATCTCAACTCCCTCAGGAAGCTGGACCTCGCCTGTCACATCAGTGGTTCTGATGTAAAACTGTGGCCTGTAGCCTTTGAAGAACGGGGTATGTCTTCCACCCTCTTCTTTTGATAAGACATAAATTTCCGCCTCGAACTCGGAGTGAGGGGTAATTGAACCGGGTTTGGCTAAAACCTGACCCCTTTCGACATCATCCTTCTCAATACCTCGAAGCAAGATCCCGGCGTTATCTCCGGCTTCTCCCTGGTCAAGCATCTTATGGAACATTTCAATTCCGGTCACAACGCTCTTTTTGGTTGGCCTGATTCCAACGATCTCCACCTCTTCATTAACCTTAACAGTACCTCTCTCAATCCTTCCGGTCACCACGGTTCCGCGGCCTTTGATTGAAAAGACATCCTCGATAGCCATCAAAAACGGCTTATCGGTCTCACGGACCGGTGTCGGGATCCACTCATCAACCGCATTCATCAGATCTTCAATGGATTTAACTGCCTCAGGATCGCCCTCTAAAGCCTTTTTGGCTGACCCGGCAATGATCGGTGAATTCGGATCATACTCATATTTTTTGAGAAGATCCCTGATCTCTTCCTTAACCAGTTCCAAAAGCTCAGGATCATCCACCATATCGGTTTTGTTAAGGTAAACCACAATTGCCGGCACTCCAACCTGCCTGGCCAAGAGAAGATGCTCTCTGGTCTGGGGCATCGGACCATCCGGAGCTGACACCACCAAAATAGCTCCGTCGGTTTGGGCGGCACCGGTGATCATGTTTTTGATGTAGTCGGCATGACCCGGCATATCAACGTGGGCATAATGCCTTTTGTCGGTCTCATATTCAACGTGGGTAATATTAATGGTAATTCCGCGGGCTTTTTCCTCAGGAGAGTTGTCAATCTGGTCATAGGCCCTAAATTCTGCCTGGCCTTTGCCTGATAGCACTTTAGTAATAGCGGCCGTCAAGGTCGTCTTACCATGGTCAACGTGTCCCATAGTCCCGATATTCACGTGTGGTTTGGTTCTTTCAAATTTTCCAGCCATAAATGCAAAAAATAACAGCTCAATTAAAGCTGATTGAGAGATAATATACACTACATCATTTAATAATGCAAGAGTCTAAATTAAAATCCCGGAAACACCAATTCTTGCCCTATTCTTACCCTATTTTTGTTCTCTCCTAAAACAACAACGATAACATTTAGGAACTTCAAGAGCTAAAGATGTGAAAGGGGGTGATACGCATGGGAGACAATAAAAACCAAAACGAGGAAAAAATGAGTAAAGAAGAAGCAGGTAAAAAAGGCGGTGAAACCACCAAACAGGAGTATGGGGAGGAGTTTTACCACGAAATAGGCCAAATGGGAGGCAGTTCCAAAAGGGAAAAAGAGGATAAAACCCGCCAGGAGAAAGAGGTAAACATTCCGCAGGAGAATAATTCAGACCTATGGGACGAAGAGGATATGGCCGAATAAAAATCTCAATCGAAAGACTAGCTATGAAAAGTCAAGTATTAAAAACTAATGCAACTAAGGGCTCTGAAAAAGACACTAACAATTTACTCCTAGTTAAGGAGTAAAAGATTTAGCACTTTAACAAGATATTGGATCTAACTAAAATC
>CAYTPB010000057.1:0-4408 GCA_964439785.1 uncultured Gammaproteobacteria bacterium | reverse complement strand
CCTGCTTGATTCTCAGCTCAAATAAGCTAAAATATCATTTCATGGTAGAAACGCTATCCCTAAAACTTTTAGGACAAGCCGATAGGAAAAAATATAGGGAACAGGTCAACTCCCTCCGTAGGGAATATAGCGGCCTTGAAAGGATGATGCAAAATTGCCAAAGCTATACCCCGATTCAATACAGAAACCTTATAGGCCACGCATTCTCTGCTGTAGCTTACATGATTGGCTATAGGCCAACCGACCCCCATCTGCTTGAGAACATCGGGGGAGCCGCCACAATCGTCTGTGCCGAGGAGTTTGTCCCTGAAGCTTCCCGCTCACTAAGGGAGAATTTGGGCCACTTCCGCGGGCGGCTTTACCCGGGAGGAGGCGAAAATGGCTGCACGGTCATTCCAATTGAATGGTTTTTAATGGATTTTGGGATAGAAAGGCTCCAGGATCCGGAAAACCCAGCCCTTTACCTGGACATTGGGAGAAAACGGATTTCACACGAGGAAATAGCCGATTTGGTGCTCAATACCCCCTATAAAACAGATGAAATACTAAGACACTCAGCCTAAAAGTCACTTTAGCGGCTCAATACTTACCTTGTCCATTTTATCCCCAACCGCAATTTTGTCCACCACGTCCTGGCCGGAAATCACATGGCCAAAAATGGTGTAGTTGGGGGGAAGCTCGGGGTGATCCTGCAACATAATAAAAAACTGGGAGCCGTTGGTGTTTGGGCCGGCATTGGCCATCGCCACAGTGCCTGTAGTGTACTTTTCCTTGCCCGTCAGCTCATCGGCAAAGGTATAGCCGGGACCGCCTGTCCCATCCCCTTTTGGATCACCGCCCTGAATCACAAAACCGGGCACTACCCTATGAAACGTCAAACCGTCATAAAAATGGTTGTTGGTCAAGTAAATAAAGTTTGAAGCGGCCATTGAGGCCTCCGGATCAAGAGCAAATTCAATCGTCCCCTTTTTAGTCTGGATAACCACTTTTTTATTTTGCAACACTGAAGGCGGCAGGAGAGCCGGACCCTTCTGCTGGTTAGCCTGAACCGGCTGAACCTGGTTGCCAGGAGCAGTCGGGGTGTTAAAAAGCAGGCCGCTGTCGCTTGAAGAAGGTGGGGCTGAGGGTAAAGCTAAACCGGCAGCACCCTGACCCTGCAATTTGTTGAACGCCAAACCTCCCACCGCAATAATGGTCACAATAATAAAGAGTGTGACAAAGGTCTTCTGGTCCATTGGGGAATATATAGCACTCTTTGACTAAACTGGCAAGCTCCCCAATTTTAAAACTGCCTTCTCTTTTTTTCTCTCCTTGACGGCACTTCACTGTAGTATGTACCGGCGTAACCTTCCCTCCCGATATCTCTTTCGGTTCTCTCCCCGGTTGAGGAAATGCTCTTTATCTGGGTTGCCCCAAACTCCTGCAAAACGCCGGAAACTTCCGCTCCCTCACCTCTCCTGGCCGGAACTGCCACCAGGATGCCGCCCTGGTTGATACTTCTCTCATAAACCCTGGCCTCCTCATCGGATAACCCCAACCCCGACAGCGCTCCAATTAACCCTCCGGCCACTGCTCCCGTGGCAACTCCTGAGACGGTTGATGCGGCAGCGCCCGTTACCCCCAAAGCCGCGGCAATCGGCCCTCCAACTAAGAAAGCTCCCAGTCCCGGGATGACAAACGCGCCTAAAAGCCCGGCCAAACCGCCGATAATGGCGCCCGAGACGGCCCCGGCGGCCGCACCTGTTGCTACATCCCCAACCGCTGTTTCACCGGCCAAATCCCCGGCTCCCCTGCTGTCTCTCATAATGATGGACATATCCTTAGGATCGTAGCCTAAATCCGACAGGCGGTTGATCGCATCAGATGCATCAACACTGCTCCCAAAGATCCCTAAAACCATCTTATCCATACTTCTCACCTCCTTTTTGTTCTATCTTAGTTTTTAAACCTCAAGAATTGGTTAAATTGCGGTAAAGAATGGGAAAGAAAGGCCAACTTTAATCAACACCCAGCTTCTTAAAGGAATAATCCAGCATTTGCCTCATCTCGTCCCGCCTGTCCTCGGAATCGAGCATCACACCTAAAATCTCATGTCCGCTACGCCTGGCCAGGGTAGCAATGGTCAACCCTGCATCGGGAGTGTAACCGATCTTAAAACCAACCACCCCGGGATAAGTGGTAATGAGGTTTATTCCATTCAATAAATCATACCCCTGATGAGTATCTGTCTGGGGCAGATCAATCTCCGGCTGGGATGAAATATCCACCAGGTGCGGCCAGTTTTTTATGGCAAAATGGGCCATCAACGCCACATCATATGCGCTTGAATACTGGGGAATTTCAACTCCGGAATCCGGCGGCGCAGAAGGGTCATCCTCCTCCAGCCCGGTTGGATTGATAAAAAGCGTGTCGTTCATCCCCAGGCTTTTGGCCTCGGAATTCATCAATTTTATAAATTCGTCCCGGTTTCCGGTTGTCCCCTCTGCAATCGTCTCGGCCGCATCATTGGCCGACACCAAAAACACTCCGTCCAAAAGCTCCTCCAGGCTGAGTTTTTCACCGGCTATTAACTGCATGGAATCGGGCGGCGCCGAAGTCGCCTCTCTGGGAACAGTATATGTGTCATTAAAATTTTTATTCTGAAGGGCTACAATCGCCGTCATAATTTTGGTCAGGGAGGCAATCGGCAGATGGTCATGGATGTTTTTCTGGTAAAGCACCTGGCCGGTCCCGGTATCGGCAAAAAAGGCGGCTTTAGCCGTCAGATCCGGCGCGCTTGAATCTGCATAAGCCTTATCCACTACCTGGGGCAGCCAAATATTTTCCGACACATTTAATTTGGAGTTATTCGAAAGGGGATTCACTAATTTTGTGTAGGCTGAACCGTTATGGAAAATCAGGAATGAAAAACCTGACAAAAGCGCAAGAATGGCGGAAAAGACACACTTTTTTATCATTGGCGCGGACCGCTGTCCAAAGGAGGAACAGCCAGTAAATTGGGAATTAAAACCTGGAGTTTCGGATCTTTTTTAATCACCCGGGCGCTCAAAACCGTATTGATATTCTGGGTTCCCCAGAAGTTGGGACCGATTATCAGGGTATGGGCGCATCCCCCGCCCTGGAAAGATAACAATCCTCCTATATTATTGTTTAAAATATTTACTTTGCTGTCACAGGCAATCCTGATCTCGGAAGACCCGGCAATATTGTTATAGGAAACCTCCCCGCCCTTATCCTCATCCCCGGTCAAAAAACTTACCGCCACCTTAGTCGGCATCAAAAAATTATTATGGGAAATTAGGGGAGCGCCTATCCCTTCCGGATCAACCATCACCCCTACCCCGGCCCCGGATAAAAAAGTGTTATCGGTTATCCGGGGACTGGCCCCGTCCACCCAAACCGCTTCCCGGAGCCCCCCGTCAAAGGTGTTGTTGATTACCGACGGGGAACCGCTGTCTATACAAATGGCGCACTCGGCAATATTTTTAAACCCGGAATCCCTGACCGTCACATTTGACCCAATCTGAAGTCTCCTAAAATCTTCTGCCTGAGTAAAGGAGATAACCCCGGAATTTACCGAAATTGAGTTAAAGTCATGCGGAGAAGCAACATTGCCGGGCAAGTCCGAATCTATTAAAACCGGATGTTCCTTTGACCCCATAGCATAAAGCGAGCCAAAATGGATCTGGATTTTATGGGATTCATCCCAAAAATACTCCCCGTTTAATACCCCGTGATATTCCGCTCCCGTATTGAGCCCGCTTCTTAAATGCCAGGGCAAAAAATCAAAGTTGGATTTATCACCCTCACTTGAAACAATAATTCTGGTCCCCGGCATTACCTTAACCGCCGCCCCCGGCAGATAAATTAAATCTCCCTTAATCCAAATCGTTCCCTCCCAAAGCTGGCTCTGGAACTGGATTCCCTGGAGGCTCTGGTTGAAAATCCTCACCTGGGGCAAAGCTTTGGGTACCACTTCCGTCACAATTACCCACAACAAAAACAGCCCAAAGGCAATCAAAACAAATTTGAAAAACCAGTGCATCCGTCTGTACATGGAATTAAATTATTAAACTTTTCCGGCGCTGCCGAAGACCCTTATTTTATGCTCAACAACTTTCTGGACAGCCGCCACCGCATCAGGCTCAATTTTGTATAAAGCATACTCATCCGGATTTTTCTTTAATACCTCCTCCAGAGTATCCTTATACGCCTCCCTCATCTCGGTGTTAATGTTTACCTTCACAATCCCCATTGAAACGGCCTTTGCCACCTGGTCATCCGGGATTCCCGACCCGCCGTGGAGCGATAAAAAGATTTCGGGCAAAGTCTCGATAATGCTTTGCAAAATATCAAAATGTAAATTCTCATCCCCTCCCGAAAAAACTCCGTGGACGTTGCCGAAAAA
>CAYTPB010000056.1:0-4434 GCA_964439785.1 uncultured Gammaproteobacteria bacterium | reverse complement strand
ACACCTTAGGTGATATAGAAATCACTTTAGACAAGGAGCTAACCAAGATCCACCAGAAAGTGGAAAGCAAAAAAATCTCCCGGTGGCTGGAAGAATTCAAAAATCCTCCCAAAGGAGAATTTGTGGCCCTTTTTAGGCCAGTTTCCGCCTGACCAGCCTTTTTTCCACAAACCTTAAGTGCTCATTTAAACTGGAAGCGGCCACAAAATCCACCACTATACCTGTTACACCCTTCTCAAATAAAAGCTCCAGAACCTCATCATGCAAGGATAAACTGCCGCAGACCAAAGTTGGGATTTTAGCCTTATGCAAAATCTTTAAGGCATCCATTATAAATTTAATCAACGCCGAAACCTCAGCTTTATAAAAAATACTTTCCGGCTCGCCCGGGTCAAACCCGCCCAGGAAGGATGCCAGCTCATCCAGATTTATAATCACCCCGTCCAGCCCGGCTATTAAATAATCTTCAATGTTTATAATATTTTCCGGCACAGCCAACTCCAGCCACAGTTTTAAACTGCCCTTCCTGGAAATCCCCAAAGTGGCTAAATCCCTCTTAATCTTCAAAAATTCATGGGCCGACCGGGTAAAGGGTACAGCCAAGGATACATTCAGCAGATTCTTTTTATTCCTGGCAAACTTTATTACCTCGGCATCCTC
Organism: uncultured Gammaproteobacteria bacterium; assembly: GCA_964439785.1. Lineage (GTDB taxonomy): Bacteria > Patescibacteriota > Microgenomatia > Daviesbacterales > UBA10151 > CAYTPB01. The sequence continues at coordinate 3,774 of CAYTPB010000056.1, read as the reverse complement.
CTTTAACAAATTCTGCTGATGGATTAGCCTTAAACTCCCCCTAACCCCGTTCCTTTTTTCCACCAGATCGGACAACTTATAAATTACACTTAAATTGGGGAAGCTTTCTGCCGCCTCAACCACCTTAAACACCTTCATCTCAAAGGAATCCTCCGCTTTTATCCTGTCATCAGCCGCCTTTTCCCCGCTGATAAAAATTCCGTCAACCTCTTTCTTAACTACCAACCCTCGGGAAAAATCCAGGAATATCTTTAAAGTAGACTTGACTTCTTTGGGTTTTTCCTCAAAATTGATTTTCTGGTTTAATCCCAAATCCTCATAAGAGTAATTTGAAGTTGCGTTAACTCCCGTAAACGGCCGCAACTTAACTATTTTAAGCTTTCCGTTTTTGGTGTTACCCTCCAAAATGAAATAATAAACCTGGGGTAAAAATAAAACCTTATTGGACTTTTCTGTAATCTCCTGGAGTTCTTTAAGCTGTCCCTCGGTTAAATCCCCGTGGAAGTAATCAACTGTTAATTTTTGCTCCAGCGGATCAATAAAAGCTTTCCCCGAGCAGGCAATCTTTCCCGTAAAAAAGACCGTCTGGGCACTCAAACACTTATTTAACCCCTGGCTTAAACCCTCCTTCCAGATTCCTGACCGGAGCTCAAGGAACCAAACCTCTAAAAGCTCCAGCCAGAGTTTTTGGGGGTTAAGCTTTTTGTTTTTCAAAGCCGAGACAAGGTCCTCCGGCTCCTCAATTGCCTGAATCTCTTTCCTGATAAGTGTCAGGGACTGCTCAAAAATTTCCCTATCCCGAAGATTGTAGTGTTTTAAAACCGTCTGAAGCTTAATTTCCGGCGGCAAAACCGCAATCCCCGGGGCCACCGGCAAGTCATTTTTTAAAAGCCTGGATAAGTTGACTATCTCTTGTCCAACCAGTTCAACATCTTCCGGCGCTATTTTTCCAAGGGGCAGTATCTCCATAAATCTAGTATGAAGTATAAAGTATGAAGAATAAAGACTCTCTATACTCTATACTTTGTTCTCTCTACTTGCTGATATATTTCACGCTGTCACCTATTTTAATATTATTGGCGCTGATAAAACCGGCGCTTAACTCAAGCACATGGTCAACCGGTTCGACCGGCTGGTAAACCGGCAGACTGGTGTCGGGCGTCCCGGGGTCCGGCGGCTGGATATCCGGCAAAAGGTCAATCACCGAAGTCCCCTTAATCCAGATAAAATCAAGGGGGATCTTCATCCCCTTCATCCAAAAACTGTATTTATCGGGTGTTGGGAAGACAAACAGCATGCCCGAATCGGATGCCAGGCTTTCCCGGCCGCCCAAGCCCTGGCCCCTGGTCTCGGGTGTATCGGCCACCTCCACATTGATTAATGCATCATCTATTTTAACCTGGGAGATACGGCTGACTGAAGGACTGCCGACATTTAATTTAACACTGCTATGGAAATCTATTATGGTAAACACAATAACGACAAATAATAAAGCTGTAACCTGCAATAAAAACTTTTTCACCCTAACTACATTTTGACCAAAGTCCCGCCTTCTGTAAAGTGGCCTGACGCTGGGCCTCCTGAAACTCCCTCTGGTATTCTGTATCGGGCGGGATTGTCAAAACCCTGGCATAACCCTCCCTGACTAAAAAATCATTAACAAACAAAGTCTGCCCGTTATCAAGTTTCAGGTAAACAAACCGCAAAAGCCGGCCGTACATATCCGTTTCCGACACGTCTTTTTGCATTAAAATCTCCTTATTTTCCAAAAGCGACTTGGTCTCATTTGATGCCTCCTTGCCAAAGCATCCAACCGGCTTTCTCGGGTCAACCGTCTCCGGCGTATCCATCCCCAAAAACCTGACCTTTTTGGCCTGGCCGTTTAAACTCACCTCAATAGTATCCCCGTCAATCACCCGGGTCACAAAAGCATCTTCATAAGACAAACCCAAAACTTGGGTTGGGGATTGGGAATCATGTTGCGGGGTAATTTTGCCGGAATATACCCTGTGATGAGGGGAAGAAAAAAACCCGGGCTCTAGTATGATTAAGCCGCTGCCGGCTAAAAGAAAGGCAAATGAAATTAAAATTAAAAATTTAAGCTTCATATCAGTTGGAAAAATCCTGGGTAATCATCAAGCCGTACACCCCCCCGTCCATAATCCCGATCCCAATTTGGTGGTAATCGGTGGATAGAATATTGGCCCGGTGCCCGGGCGAATTCATTAACCCCTGATGGGCCAGCGCCAAAGTAGGCGCATAAGCTAAATTCTCGCCGATCACCTGGTAATCAATCCCGGCCGCCTCGGCCCTGTCGGCCACGGTTTTACCCTCAGGCGAGTAGTGGGAAAAATAACCCCGTTCAAACATATCCTGTGAGTGCTCCCTGGCAATTCCCTGCAGTCTCGGGTTATAACTTAAAGCCGGGATTCCCCGGCTGGTCCTTTCCTGATTGACCAACCCAATCATCTGCTGTTCCAGATCGGGCCTAACCCTAAAATTGGCAGTCTGAAACCCTAAATTAATGCTTTCATTGGTCTGTGGCTCAATCGTTAAAAACCTTAAGGTATCGTTTGAGAAACCGCCGAAGATATTTTTTAGAGGCCCCTCCAAACTTAAGGATGAGGATAAAATTTTCGGTCCCAGGTAAGATGAATCAACTGCGGCCTTAATCCCCGGCTGGATGGGAAAAGTTGCCACTAAAACTAAAATTATAGCCACACTAACTAATCCCCTTAAAAGAGCGGGCAAGATTGATAAACCCCTAAATTTTTGGTCAATCTCCGCCAGGTGAGGAATCCTCTTTAAAACCAAACCAGTTAAAAGGGACAATCCCATTTCCACAATTACCCAAACCAGGAAAAACCCGATTACGCTGGAGAAGGCATGGTTTATTTTAAAAACATTCTCCAAAAATGTTGATCCCAGGTTATAAAAATTTAGGGACAGAAAAAAGGCTATGGCAAAAAATAAAAAATCTAAAGTTTCGGAAATAAAACTTCTGCCGATCCCCTGGAGAGCAAAAACCAAAATAAGTCCTATAATTAAATAATCAACCCAGTTCATAACAGCTTCAAATTATAGTCCCTGAAAATTTAAGCACAAGGGGGAGTTAAAAAATTAAAAATGTGACCCCAGCGGGAATCGAACCCGCGATTTCCGGGATGAAAGCCCGGCGTCCTAGGCCGCTAGACGATGGGGTCAAGCTTAGAAAGTATATCAACTTTGCCTTCTATCTTCAATCAAGCTCAAATTGGTGTATTGACAGCAATTCTTAAATTTGATATAAATTTAACACTTAGTTGTGTTTAAGCAATTAAATGTAGCTAAGTAATTTAGCTCATTGCCGAAAGGCTTTGAGTTCTCGGAAGAAAACCCCTCGGGGTTTTTTTCCGTTCTGAACCCTTTTTCTCCTAAAGCTCAAAAAAGTGATTCCGGTCTGTTTTTGTGCTAAAATTTCAGAGTTTAGCGGCCCGATAGCTCAACGGTAGAGCAGAAGCCTTTTAAGCTTTTGGTTCTGGGTTCGAATCCCAGTCGGGTCACCAGGGGGGACACCCTCCCCCGGAAAGTGTTGAATATATTGATATATCGGGCTAATCGCACAGTTCGAATAGCCCGGATAGCTCCATGACAGTTTTGATGCGAAGATCGAACTGAGCAGGGCTCTTTTCTGCATTAGGCTCGCTTCTTGATATGTATTCCCCAGATCGGCAAAGAACTGCTCAATAAACTTAACCAGCTCTTCCAGGTTATATTTCTTAATAAGGGAGTCAT
>CAYTPB010000055.1:0-4467 GCA_964439785.1 uncultured Gammaproteobacteria bacterium | reverse complement strand
GGCTTATACCCAGTACAAAGCCACCCGCGGCCCCTCGGACGATGCGCTGTCGGGCCAGTACCTGCGTGTGTTCCAAATTGTTGATACCTTAAATATCCCTGAATTCTCAGTCTCAGGTTATGAAGCAGATGATTTAATCGGCACCCTGGCCGAGCAGGCTAAAAAGGAAAAAAACCTGGAAATAATAATTTTAACCGGCGACCGTGACATCATGCAGGTGATTGATAAATCAATCAAGGTTTTAATGCCCAAAAAAACTTTAGCTGACGTCGGGCTTTATGGGATCGAGGAGTTTGTAGACAGATTTGGTTTTTTGCCCAAACAATTAACTGATTACAAAGCCCTGGCGGGAGACGCCTCGGACAATATTCCCGGTGTCCCGGGAATCGGGGATGTCTCGGCTACTAAATTAGTTAAGGGATTTGGCTCTATTGAAAAGCTTTACCAGCCCAAAAATTTAAAAACTCTGCCGGAAAGGATGCAGACTCTTTTATCCGAGGGGGCAGAATCTGCCGCCATGAGCAAGCACCTGGCCACTTTAGACCTGAAGGCGCCCATCAAACTCGACCTCCCGGCCTGCCGGGTCCATGACTATGACCACCAAAAAGCCATTAAGCTGTTTGAGGAGCTGGAGTTTAAAAGCTTAATCCCCAGGCTGCCCGGCAATGAAGGATATGAGGCTAAGGAAAATAATGTTCAAAAGCCAGCCCAAAACCAGCAAACCACGGACCTGGACTTAGAAGTCACCCCGGTTTTGGAAAAGATGAGCAAAAACGGCATTATGGTTGACCTTAAATTACTGGACAAGCTGGGTAAAAAACTAAAGCAAAGGTTAGGTAAAATTGAGAAGGAAATTTATAAAAGTGTTGGGCACGAGTTTAACTTAAACTCGCCCAAACAGCTGGCGGATGTCCTGTTTGATGAACTCCATCTTCCCGTCATCAGAAAAACCAAGACCGGCCGCTCAACCGATGAAGCAACGCTCCGGGAGCTCCAAAGCGCCCACCCGATGGTCCCTAATCTCCTGGAATACCGCCAGCTCTTTAAATTAATCTCAACTTATATTGATGCCCTGCCAAAATATGCTGATAAAAGCTCCCGCATCCACTCCACTTTTAACGTAGAAGGCGCGGCTACCGGCCGGCTTTCATCCCAGGATCCCAATCTGCAAAATATTCCAATCAGGGGAACACTTGGTGGGGAGATCAGAAAAGCTTTTATTGCCTCCAAGGGCAAGGTGCTTTTAGGGGCGGATTATTCCCAGATAGAACTTCGGATTATGGCTCACCTGGCAGACGATCCGGCCTTAAAAAAGGCTTTTCAGGAGGGAACAGATATCCATACTGCCACAGCTTCCAAGATATTTGATGTACCCATAAAAGATGTGACCAAAGAACAAAGGGCGGTTGGGAAAACCATGAACTTTGCCACTTTGTACGGCCAGGGAGCTCACGCCCTCTCAGGACAGTTGGGGGTGGATTATGCCACTGCCAAAAAATACATTGATGAGTACTTTAGCGAATTCCCCAAAGTCCGCTCCTGGATGTCCCGGATTTTAGAGCAGGGTTACAAGGACGGCTATGTTGAGACTATCTGGGGCAGGAAACGCTACATCCCCGAATTGCAGGCTCAAAACAGGGCTATGAAAGCTTTTGGGGAAAGGGCGGCTGTTAACCACCCGGTCCAGGGGACCAGCGCTGACATGATTAAAAAGGCCATGGTAGAGATAAGCAGGGAATTGGACAATAAATGTCTAATGGTACTGCAGGTCCATGATGAGCTTTTATTTGAGTGCGGCCCAAAAGATATAGAAAAAGTGGCTAAAATGGTTAAGGAAAAGATGGAAAACTCCTTAAAACTTTCCGTCCCGGTGGTGGTGGACCTAAAGTCGGGAAAAAACTGGGGTGAAATGACACCGCTTAAAGTTTAGACCGCCAGCTTTTTAACTTCTCTTTGTTCTGTGGTAAATTTCACAAAGCCGGATTTTTCCAAAACCCAAAAGATAAATCCAAGCAATGGAGCTGAGAAAATTAAAATCATTCCAACCACGGAATAAAGCGTCACAAAAAACAAGGCCGCCAAAATTGCCGGTATATATCCCAAATATGGCTTAATCATCTGCTGGAATTGGGCTTTGATTAAGGTATTAACAGGCGTTGAAGGTGTAGAGCCTGTGGGCTGGTTTTGTAGATTTTGAACCTCATTTAAAATGCTCGGATCTAAGCCATACAGGCGCAAAAGCTCCGGGTGTTGTTTTAACAAATTTATCTGGGTCGGGGTAAGGTTCGGTAAATTAGTGGGGGTTCCTCCTATCTGGTCTTGAATCTGGGGAGTAAAGCCCGTAGCTAAATTCAGGATAGAATCCGGGATATTAAACCCGTTTTGCTCAATCACCGGCCTGATTGTTAAAAAATAAGCCAGGGCAACTATCAACACTAAAAACTTGGCCAAAGTTGAAACGCTGTGGCCTAAAATTAAGCCGGGTTGGAAGGTTAAATAAGTTTTGAGTTTGGAGTTAAGTGACAGAAAAACCAAAAGCAAAAGGATAAAACCTAAAGCCATATAAATTAAAATATTGGGGATTGGGACTGCCATCAAAGTCAAAGCCCCCAAAAGCGAAACAGGCGCCACATAAGCCCAGTCAGAGGCTAAAGTGGCAAACACAGAGAAAAATACTGAAGCCAAAAAAATTGCCAGGGATAATAAAATTAAACTCTCCAAAGCTGAAATATTTAAGGAAAATAAATAATCCGTGGATTTAAAAAAGGGCAGGCTAAAATAAAAGATCAGATAAAAAAAGATAAGAAAGGGGACTGCAAATAGCAATTTTTTTAAAGTTGCCATATACTTCCATACTACCATGAAGACGCATAAAGAACTAACCAGGGGAGAGAGAATTAAAAAAATTATCTCTCAAAGAAGAAAAGATGTCTGTTTGGTTTTGGAGGATCTGTCTGATGAGAAAAACATCGCTATGATTTTACGCACTGCAGAAAGCTTTAGCATTTCAAAAGTCTACATTATTTACTCAGGCAAAAAACCCAAACTTTTAAACAAAGAATCCTCAGGTGCCAAAAAATGGCTGGAAATAGAGTTTTTTAATGATGTAAAAGTGTGTTTTAAAGAGCTGAAAAAGCATAAATTTAAAATTTATGGGGCTTTAGTTGACCCTAGTGCCGAGGTCTTGTGGAAAGAAAAATTTTCTGGTAAGGTAGCTTTGTGTTTAGGAAATGAAGGCTCTGGACTGTCCCAAACCGCCCAAAATCTGGCAGATAAAAATCTTTATTTACCGATGTTTGGATTGACCGAGAGTTTAAATGTATCGGTCTCAGCCGGAATTTTCCTTTACGAAATCATCAGGCAAAAAGAAAAATGACAGAAGTTGGAATCGTTGGTAACGGTGGTAGAGAACTAGCTATTAAATGGAAGCTGGAACAGGAAAGTCATGTCAATGTCCGTCTCCTCCCTACGGATGTCTCTCAATGTTTAGATGCAGCCCAGGAAAGAAAGCTGGATTTAACAGTTGTTGGGCCTGAAGTGCCTTTAATTGGAGGAATTGTTGATCAGTTCCAAGAAGCAAGATTGAAAATCTTTGGCCCTACCAGGTCTGCCGCCTTCCACGAAAACGATAAAGCTGTATCTTACACTTTTATGGTTCGCCATGGCATCCCGGCTCCACATTCGGTCATAGTTGATAGTCCTGATAGAGCATTAGAGGTCTTTAAATCTTCCTCGATCTGGAGGTCGGGGACTCTACCTGTTATTAAAAGGGTGGGAGCTTTAGGCGGAAAAGGTGTGACCCTCCCTACAAATATTGACCAAGCCAGGGAAGATATCATGGTAGCTTTTAATGCCGGAGACCAAAAACTTCTCTTGCAGGATAAAGTTTTTGGGAAAGAGATTTCGATACTAGCCTTCAGCGATGGAGTAAGGGTGGTACCAATGATGGCGGCGGCGGATTACAAAAGATTAAAAGACGGTAATATGGGCCCAAACACAGGTGGGATGGGGGCTTATACTCCTGTACCTTGGGTTACACCGGAGTTAATGGATCAGGTAACCAGAACTATCCTTCAGCCGGCAATAACCGGAATGGCTGAGGAGGGAAATCCGTTCCAGGGACTTTTATATGCCGGGTTGATGGTAGAAGGAAAAGGCCAGGATTTTGACCCCAAAGTTTTGGAATTTAACGTTAGGTTTGGTGATCCGGAAGCTGAAGTTCTATTGATGTGCATGAAATCAGATCTTTTATCCGTACTTCATGCGTGTGTGGAAGGACGGCTTGATCCATCAATGTTAAGTTTTAAGAAAGGGGCTGCAGCCTGTGTAGTCCTGGCTTCGGAAGGTTATCCTGATGGAATTGTTGCCGGAAGGTCAATCAGGAATTTGGAAAAGTTTGATGGGCCTGACTTCCAAGCCTTCAAGGCCGGCGTTGAAAAAGTCGGTGATGAGTTCCTGGCTCAAAAG
>CAYTPB010000054.1:0-4489 GCA_964439785.1 uncultured Gammaproteobacteria bacterium | reverse complement strand
ACTTATCACCTCCTTAAAGTTAATCATGTGACGAATTAAGGAAGTTGTCAAATTTATTTTTAAGTAATAAACTGAATATATGAGCAATGATATGAGTCTGTTAGAAACAAATCCAAATAGCCAAATTGAGCTGGGTGAGGACGCCTCAAGTGAGGATGCGGTCTGGCCTGTGGCCTATGAGAGCGAAAAGGAAGGGATGCCTTCCTGGGACAAACATGGTTTGCCTTACCTAATGAGGGAGTTTTTACAAAGGATTGCCCAAAATCCTGCTCTCAAAGGCGTTACCTTGCAGCATGTTGATATTGGATGTGGCGACGCCAAGAAAACTGCTGCCATGGCCAAGGGGCTTACGGAAGTTGGAGTAACCAAAGTTATTGGTATTGATAAAAGTGATAAAGGCTTTAGCTTAGGCAGGGATGAGGCTAAACTACTGGGAATTGATGAAAGTATATTGGATTTAAGAAAGGGTGACAGCATTAACATGAAATCTTTGCCCGACCATTCAGTAACTTCCCTGACGGATATTTTAATGGGTACCCATTTAATCCCGGAAAAATGGCCCCACTATATAGCTGAAATCAAAAGAGTGACCCGGCCAGGCGCAGAAATACTGACTGTCTTTTTCAGCGCCAGCGATAAACATTTTCATGGCCGACCGGTCAATATGAAAGGTTATCCATTTACTCCCCGATATTTTTACAAACTAGCCGATGTGATAAGTGACTTGGAACCGGATATAGACAGATATAAGCATTATGCCAAAGGAAAGGGAATGTACAACACCCATCTAACTAAAGAGGAGGCTGAACAAGAATTTGGGCAACATTTTAAAGACGTCAGGGTAGAGGAATCCAACCATCCGGTCTATCCCCATAGGAAATTGATAAATATTTTGGCTAGAGTACCTTAAGAGCTATGTCTCAAGCCAAACTCCTTAATCTTGCAGATTCAGATCACCATACCCAGATGGCCCAGGCTATGCTAAAAGGGGGAGTAGTGGGGGCAATTTGGGGGCATCATTTATATTTTATGGCCTGTAATGCTTTTGATAAATCTGCTGTTGAGAAGATGAACTCAATCAAAAACAGGCCAAGAGACCAGATTTTTGCCTCTCCAGGGGCAGTAGATGAAGCAGAAGAGTTTGCTAATTTAAATAAATGCCCTGCCCTTAAAAAAACCGCTAAAAAAATGGGACTGGAGCCTGCCCAATACCTGGAATATCTGTTTAAAAAGTTCCCGCTGGCGGTTGAGCTTTATGCCAAAAAAGGAATACCCTCAACCGTCACATTTACCACGGACAAAGGCAGAACTATCTGGATAGCAGCCCATATGAGAGATAGAAATTACCAGGGTCTGCTTTCTCAAGTGAGGGACCTAAGAAGAAAAGGAAATAAAATTATGTTTGCCGGTACCTCCCTAAATTTAAAAGGAGAAAATACCCTAACAGTAAAAGATGAAACCAAGGTACTTAAACACTTCAGGAATAAACTCTCGGCTATTTCTTTACACCCATATGGGAAAAAGTTAAAAAGGCTCAATTTCACTACATCTTCTTCTGTAGTCAGCTTTATTCACTCAAAACCCAGGCTGTTAAGGTTAGGGAACACTTCCTTTAGAATATTAAAAAAATACATACCTGATTTAGAGGTCAGCAGTAATCTCACCAGAACCAGGAAGTCTTCCTGATAAAAATCCTTTGAATCCTCTAAAATGACAGCGGCTTAATCCTTGGCATATAATCAAATCAGATGCTTGAAACTACCAAAGCCTTAATAAATATATCCGGGATTTTAATCTTCATTAATTTAGTAGTTTTCGCCCTGGGAGGGGCCTTAATCTGGGGGCTCCTGACCAAAAAAACCCAGTCTCTGGAAGCCAGAAACAAACGGTTGACCGCCTTAAAGCAGTTGGATGAAGTCATGATGTCATCCTTCACCTCACTTTCGGACGTGTCCCAGAAAGTAACGGATGCAGTCGCTTTCAACTTGGGTTTTATGGTTGGTGTTTTAGCCTTGGTAGATACAGAAAGGGACATTTTAAAAAGGGTAGCCATGTCCCAAACCCGGGAAGGTAAGAAGGCCATGAGCATCCTGCCCATCCACTATACGAAGATTGAAATCCCCTTAAATTATAAAGGTAACCTGATGGTTAAAGCGGTGGAGGAGGGTAGGGTCCAGATAACAACTAACTTGTTTGATGTTTTTACCCCGGTTTTTAATGAGGATCTTTCCCGTGAAATTCAAGCTACTGTCCGGGTTAAAACTTCCTTTATTTATCCGGTAGTAGCCAGGGGTAAAAAGATTGGGGCCATGATCTTTTCCACAGACAAACTGCCTTTTCAGATTTCTGACTATGACAAGGAAACCATGCAGGCTTTGGTAGATGTTGTCGGTATTGCCTTAAACAATGCTACCCTGTACCAGAATCTGGAAAGAGCTACCAAAGAGCTGTCTTTGGCCAATGAGAAGCTTAAGGAGATGGATAAATTAAAGGATGATTTTGTCTCAATCGCCTCCCATGAGCTCAGGACTCCCATGACAGCCATCCGCTCTTATGCCTGGATGGCGCTGTACCGCTCGGATATGCCCTTGTCCGAGAAAATGAAAAAATACCTCTCCCGGACTTTAATCTCCACCGAGAGGCTGATTAACCTGGTCAATGACATGCTAAACATCTCCAGGATTGAATCCGGCAGTGTCCAGATCAGACCAATTGCCTTTGATATCCAGTCGCTGGTTAAAGATGTCTGCCTGGAAGTTTTTGTGAAGGCCCGGGAAGAGAAGCTCCACCTTAGGGTTTTGGAAACCCATGTCCCGAAAGTGTTTGCCGACCCGGATAAGGTCCACCAGGTTTTGCTTAATTTAATAGGCAATGCCATGAAATTTACTCCTGATGATGGCTCTGTAACTGTCTCATTTTTCTCGGACGGAGAGAGCGTTGAGGTATCAATCAAAGACACTGGTGTCGGTATCTCCCGGGAGGACATGCCCCGTCTCTTTCAGAAGTTTGGGAGGCTGGACAACTCCTATGTGGCAGCCGCCACCTCCGGCGGTACCGGCTTGGGTCTTTACATCTCAAAAATACTGGTTAATTTAATGCAGGGGAAGATCTGGGTGGATTCTGAAGGCAAAAATAAGGGTACCACTTTCAGTTTCAGTCTGCCTGCCGCCACCCCCAAAAATCTGGAGCATCCGGAAAAATATACCAGAAAAGTTGAGGGCGAGGCTAAACAGCTTGAACCGGCAGTCGTTTAGTAGTATAAATAATTAATGAATGACCAGCAGAAAAAGATCTTGATCGTGGAGGATGATCAATTTCTCAGGGAATTTTACCAGGAGCTTTTACAATCCGAAGGGTTCCTCTCGGACGTGGCAGAAGATGGGGAAGTGGCCTTTAAAAAAATCACCGAAGGCGGCTATGACCTGATTCTTTTAGACATCATGCTTCCTAAGAAGGATGGTCTCCAGATCCTAAAGGACTTAAAAACCGCTCCGCCCCGGAAACACAACGGCCCGATCGTTATGTTAACCAATTTGGGCCAGGACTCAATTATCAAACAAAGCTTTGACTTGGGCGCCTCGGGCTATTTAATCAAATCAGCCCTCAATCCCGACCAGGTCTTAGGTGAAATCCACAACTACCTGAGAGCCGCCGCTGTTTAAATGGAAGGCAGTCCGTTAAAGATTATCTTTGAAGACGAAAATTTAATCGTGGTAGACAAGCCGGCCGGGCTCGTTTCCACCCCTTCCGAGACCCAAACGGGAGAGACCTTGGCTGATATTTTAAATAAAGAACATGGCGTCAAGCTGGATCGGGGAGGGCTGGTCCACCGGTTGGACAAGGATACCTCGGGCCTGATCATTGCCGCCAAAACCCCTGACTCATTTGATGCTCTCCAGGCCCAATTTAAAGACAGGACCGTCAAAAAAGAATATTTGGCCCTGGTTCACGGGTTAATGGAGGAATCAGGCAGAATTGAGGCTAAAATTGCCAGGAATCCCGTTAACCGGGAAAAGTTTACTGTCATGGATGAAGGCAGGGAAGCGGTCACCATCTATCAACTGGAAAAGGGTTATGAGATGAAGGAGGAGACTATGGATGAGCTTTTTTCCGGGTTTAATAAAATCCAAAGAAAAAAGCTTAAAAATCTAAACTATGGCCAGTTTTCCCTGGTTAGGTGTTTCCCCGAAACTGGACGGACCCACCAGATTAGGGTACATTTAAAATACATAGGCTTTCCGATTGTGGGGGATGAAAAGTATGGCGGCAGAAAGATTGTCCGGCTGGACCGCAGGTGGTGCCCGAGACAATTTCTTCACGCGGCCAAAATCTCATTTCTCCATCCTGTAACAGGGAAGCGGCTGGAGTTTGGCAGCCCCTTGCCTGAAGATCTGAAAAAAGCCATGGGTTACTTAGATTAAAGGAGCGAAGTTCGAGCTATACCAAACCCAAAATAATTAGGTCAAAAATGGTAGGGGTAAATCCGCCC
>CAYTPB010000053.1:0-4551 GCA_964439785.1 uncultured Gammaproteobacteria bacterium | reverse complement strand
CTTGGGGTCCTGTCAGCTCCGGTTTCTCAGGTGCGTCCTCGTAGTTTTTCGCTTTAGGCTCACTACTGCGGTCGACTCCCGAGAGCTCTCCTACGCCGCCACCCCGCGTCTTCTATTGTAAATCAATTACATAAATCTTGTTATTTTCCAGGAGGTAAAGTTTTTTCCCCTGCTCATCCACGACAAAATCCGAGGCGTCCTTAAACTTATCCCCCTGGAGCTGGGAAACATATTGGCCGCTCTTTTTTAGGACCACAATCCGGGAGTTGAAGGAATCCAGAATGTAGATGTTGTCGGTGTCGCTGGAAATGAAAAAGGCAGAGATATTTTGGATATTTTTATCCAGTCCCCCCACATTAAAGCTGTCCGGCGAGCCGGCGGTAAAGCGGTCAATCTCGCTGTTGGATCTCAAAACCCAGATTGAGGAATCAATTAAGAAGCGCTGGGCGTCAGAAAAATTGGCTACCACACCTGAGTTCAGGTAGGTGTTTTTATCGGAAAAGGATGATCCGACCGGAACATATTTCCAAATCTGGTTTTTTAAGCTGTCCAGAAGATAAAAATTGCCGGCAAAACCCTGTATATCGATAATGTTTCCCCAGTCGGGATCGGGCTTGGCTACGGTCTGTGCTTTCAAGGTATTGGTATTAATTTCGGTTATACCCTTGTCTTTGGAATAAACAAAGGCATTTGCTCCATTAATACTAAAGGCTTCGGCCTGGCCAAACTGGGGTGCACCGGCCAGGATATTGTTAGCCTTTTTGGCCAAATTTATCTCCACCAGGGTTTTTTGGTTTGTATCTAAAAGCAGGATATTGCCGGCCGATTCGGACAACCGGCTGGCGGAAAAGCCGTTTTTAATTAAATTTAAATCCAAAAAGAGCGGCCAGCTGGCAACTGTCTGGACCTTTAAAATGGAGTGGGCCTCCTGGTCCATCTGGCTTTGCAAGTCTTTGGCATTGGGGGAATCCGGCTCAAGCTTTAAAGCCTGGCTTAAGGCATCTTCGGCGTCTGACAGGGATTTTTTAGCTGAATCGGGATCGGAATCTTTTTGGATTTCGGCGTTGTTTAAGGAGGAACGGGCGTCTGAAAGCAGATTCTGGAACTGGAGATTTTTTTGGGCATCTGCCCCATGCCTTTTAACCATTAGAAAAATCCCCAGAAAGACTAAAGCCGCTGCCCCGGCTAAAACCAGGCGTTCCCTTTTACCTTTGGGTAAACGGGTTTTTAGTTTTTCAACCAGCTCCGGAATATTGATATTAACTTTGGGGAAGGTAATGGGAGGATTATTCAGGATTGGGGTCTGTCCCGGTTCGGTCGTAACTTCTTCTTCCAAAGCTTCCGGGGAAGCTAAAGCTTGTATCTCATTATCAATCAAAATGGCGGCTAAGGGCGGGCCGTTCCTTTGGGCCATCACCCCCTGCTCAAGCTCGTCTTCCAGATCATCCGGCGGGACATCAATCAATTGTCCTACTCCCGGCCTGCCGCCTGAGTTTATAAACTGATCCATGCCCCGGTTTAAAAGCAGAATTTTATCTCCCGGTTCCATGTTTCCGGAAATAATCTGGGAATTATTGTCCATACCGGCTAAAGTGATCAGGTTGCTTTGCCTTTTTAAGTAAGCCTTTTGTCCGCCTAAATTGACTAAATACAAAACTCCGGATAAATTACCCCCTACTTTGGGGGAAAGCTTGAAAGCACAGCCTAAAATCTCCAGCTCCTCCACCCCCATTAAGGCATCCTTAAGCGAATTGAAAGACTGGATTAACCGGGAGCCTAAATCTTCATTTGACTGGAAAAAGTTATCAATGGCATCAGCAGAAGATTGCCTGACACTGGAAAAAACGTTGTCCCCAGCTCCTGAAACCAAAAAAGCCAGGTAAGTTTCTTCCTGGACAAAACCCTGGGGCGGTCCGGAGATAAAGGCCTGGGAAGTTTCCAGGTCGGTGTTGGCAGCTATAGCCTTTGAATATTTAAGCATCCTAAAGTAATTTGATAAACGAAATTACTACTGCCAGACTGATAACAGCAAATATTATCGCAAACACCCGAAAGGCGGGGGTAATTTCAGTGACCAGGCTATCGGTCATCAGGCTGACCTGCCTAACAACGATTATACTGAAAAGAAAGTATAAAATAGACAAAACAAGCAGGAGGAGTTTAAAGGTAGCAATTAAACTGTCCGAATTTAAAGTGATGTTGCCGCTTAACATATTTAACCTACCTGCTGTTGGATGTCCCTGATCCTGTCAGCCACCAGATCGGGCTGGGGGACGTCCGTAAATTCCACCGGCATGTCTTTGGCAGCGGTTTCAATCTGGACTGTCCCAAAATTAAAGAATTCCCTGATTGCCCCCTGAATTTGGGCGGTGACAGTCTGGATCTCATCATACTGGGCCTCAGTTATATCACGGTTTAAGAGAGAATTAAAGTCAATCTCCACCAGGTGCTGGTTGGTTACTATATAAATATTGAAGTACCAGTAAAGAAAACTCTCGATGGCATAGGCCAAAACCAGCAGGTCGTACATAACAATAAACTGGACAATCAATGATTCCGGCAAGGTGGCAATAAAGTTAATATTAAAGGACTGGTCGGCTGCCAGGACCAGGATTGGCAAAAATAGCCCAATGAAGGAAATTATAATCCAGGGCAAATTGGTGATCGGATGTTTCCTCAAGAGCAGTTCAATTTCTTCATTAGGATTTTGCTCAAGGAAACTCATCGCCTGGGGCTTATCAAAAAAAGCCGGTAATAAACCTAACGCCATGGGGGTATATTAATACTAAAGCTGTTAAATTTCCAATTTATTATCTTCTCTCGACGCTAAAGAGCGGACCGACAATTTGGATGTTTGAGGGGGCCCTTAAGTTGAAGTACTGCTTAAAGGTTGGAGCGTCAATAGCAGCCGAACCGCCGTCGCCCGATACCTGGACCGAGGTGGCCCGGCCGGATCCGGTATCCCAGCCGACCGTTATACTGCTGATGCTGTTTAGAGGCGAACCTCCCCTGTTTTTCAGTTCCTGTTTAACCCGGTCGGGATCCCAGGTGTCGGTGCCGTCCGGATTGGGTTTGTCGAGCTGGGCTAAATGCTCCTGGGTTGAGGAATCTTTTTGGGCCAGCATAATGACATTAACAATATCGGCCAGCTCATCGGACTTTAGCCAGGCTGTTTTATTGTACTGGGCGCGGGAGCCCCAATCGCAATAAAACCAGGGTGAGCCTCTGTCATATGCGGTTGACTGGAGGTCGGAGAAATTGCTGACATTACCCGAGGTATCCCTGGCGGACTTGGTGTAGGAGGTTCCGGCCCAGCCGATATCGGATGAGGAAAAGACATAACCGCCATGGGTGGAGGAAAACCAGGCCTTAATGGGCGAGCCGCCCGATTCCATCACCTGGCCCGAGGTGGCATTGACTGCATCAACCCAGCTCTGGGCATTTTGCTCTACTTTAAATTCCTGGCAATGGTCTGAAGGGCAAATAGGATTGGCACCGTTATTAGTGGCGGCTAAAACATAGGAGCGGGCGGCAACAGCCTGGGCTTTTAAGGCTTCCGGATGCCAGGAAGAGGGCATTTCATAGATGTGCTTTAAATAATCTTCCAACGGCAGGGTCTGGTCAATTGTCTGGCCATAATTGTTAGTCCCGACAACGTGGATATTAGGATTGCCGACACTGTTCAGGGAATAATTTTGATAGTAGGCGCCCAAAATTGTCTGCCAGGACTGCCCGGCTTCGGCCCGCCCCTTAGCTCCATACTGGTTCAGGCCAACCCGGTTGGGCACTCCGTAAGTAAAAAGGGCAAAGGCCGGTGAAAAACCGGGATCAATATTCCTGTCGTCGACACAGCCCCCAACCAGGCTCCCGGCGTAAGCCGAGGTGGGGATATTTAAGGAAGCCAGTTTGGCGGCAATAACCGCTTCCTGTTTGGCGCTTAGCTGGGCAATCTGGTTTGACAGGTCGTTTTGATAAGCCACAGCCTGGGTAATCACTCCATCCAGGTATTTGGCATTGGCGTTAACCTGAACCTGGAAGACAGCCAAATTTTGTTTGTCTTTTTCCAGTTTGTCCTTCTCAGAGAGCAAACCGACTATCTCATTGGTGACGGATTTAATAACCTGCTGGTCCTCCGAGGCCAAAGCCAGCCGGTAGGCCAACTCTTTAAAAATATCGCTGTTGGCTCCGGATGAAAAAAGAAAGAGCAGGGGCGAGGTTAAAAATGAGCGGATATAATATGATTTGACCCGGTCGTCCAAAA
Source organism: uncultured Gammaproteobacteria bacterium (assembly GCA_964439785.1). Taxonomy (GTDB): domain Bacteria; phylum Patescibacteriota; class Microgenomatia; order Daviesbacterales; family UBA10151; genus CAYTPB01. Next base: position 290 of record CAYTPB010000053.1, on the reverse strand, counting down.
CTACTGTTTCTGTGGCAATTTTATCCTCCCTGACTTTAATGTCCTGCTCCCTTTGGGTGATACTGTTGGCGAGATTGGTTAGCTGGGCCTGGATTTGGGAGAGCTGAATTTTCATGGCCGAGAGCTGGCTCTGGAGGGGCCTGGTAGCGGCTTCAGACTGGGCTTTGGCTTTATTTAAGGCGTCAATTTGGGTCTGTAAATTCAAACAGTCCTGGTCCCCCTGGCAGTCAACGGTTTGGGCTTGGGCATAGAATAAAGAATAATGATTAATGATTAATGAAAATAAAACC
>CAYTPB010000052.1:0-4577 GCA_964439785.1 uncultured Gammaproteobacteria bacterium | reverse complement strand
CGACACTATAATCAAAACATGGTACAAAAAACACCGGATAATAAAAAGCCAGCTAATAGGCCAACCCAGGAGCAGTTCAAACTCCATAAACAACGTGAATTACATAAGCAGACAAACTCCTTGCGGGATGTGATTTTAGGCGGCCAGGACGGGCTGGTTAATGCCCTGGGCATTATCCTGGGTATTATAGTCGCCTCCGGCGATATCCATATTTTAATCACTACGGTTATTGCCGCCACCATTGCCGAATCAATCTCCATGGGGGCGGTGGCATATACCAGCGCCCTGGCTCAAAAAGATTATTATCATGCCGAAAGAGAGGTGGAATCCAGAGAAATTGACATTATTCCCGAAATGGAGCGGGAGGAAGTAAGAAGGATTTATGAGGAAAAGGGGGTTAAGGGAGCGGCTTTGGAGGAAATCGTTGATGTTATAACATCGGATAAAAAAATCTGGTTGGACGTGATGATGGCGGAAGAGCTTCATATTGAGCCAATTGACACCAAAGATGTTTTAAGAAGTTCGGTTATTGTTACTATTGCCACAACCATTGGCCATTTAGTCCCTCTGTTCCCGTTTTTCTTCCTGGATATCCAACATGGGTTGCTGGGGGCAATTATCATTTCGGGAGCAGTCCTTTTTGCGGTTGGCGCCTACCAGGCCTTTACCCTGGTCGGCTCCTGGTGGAAGAGCGGGTTAAGGATGCTGATTATCGGGCTGGGCGCGGCCCTGGCCGGCTACTTAATTGCCAGGTTGTTCCACGCCGGCACCGCTTGATATGGAAAGCTGTATTTTTTGTAAAATCGTCAAAGGTGAACTGCCATCCTACAAAGTCTGGGAAGACAGCAAACACCTGGCTTTTTTAAGCACTGCCCCCCACCACGAGGGCCATGTGCTTCTAATCCCCAAGCGCCACAAAAACTACTTTTTTGATATGGATGATAGGGAAATATCCGAAATAATGCTTGCCGCCAAGAAAATCTCCGGCAGGCTAAAGGAAGTTTTTAAACCCAAATCCGGTAAAATCGGGCTGATGCTGGCAGGAATGGGAGTGCCTCATGTCCACCTCCACCTAATCCCGATCGATAAGGAAGCAGACCTCCAGTTTTCCAATGCCCGCCACAATGTCCCTGAACAAGAATTTAAGGAAGTTCTGGGAAAAATCGGCCCGGTTAACTAATTCCTGGGAGTCCTTAAAAATTTTAAAAGCTCACTAATCTGCATCCAGAAAAATGACCAGACCCAAACTACAATTACCCAGACAAACGGGATTTTAGAGGGCATAACCAGCCCGGTTAAAGCCAAAGTTGTAGCTACCAGCTGGGTTAAAGTGGTAGCAATTATAACCTGTTTGCTGGGCAAAAACCTCCACCATCTCTCCTTGGTTCTGGCTACATAAATTAACATATGCCCCGAAACCGTCAGCTTTAAAAAATAAACCGTCTGGATTACCCCCCAATTTAAATGAAAAACTGAGGTCATTAAAAAGAATAAAATTAAACTGTTTAATATCCCAGCCAGCCCAAAAAGTGAACTTAAGGTAAACCTTTCCCTAACATTAATTTTGGTCGGTTGCAGGGCAATCTTGACCCTGTCAAAAGCCAGGGAGATTATCGGGATGTCGTTTAAAAGCGCCAGCAAGATCAGCTGGACCGGTGTCAGGGGGTAAAGCCGGTAAATTAACCCCAGCACAGTAATAGTTACAATCAGCCTCAAGCTCTCGGATATCCTGTAAGTTGAGTAGGAATAAAGCCGGGCAAATATCTTCCGGCTCTCTAAAATCGCATCCTTGATGACACTAATCCCATCGGAAAGCAAAACAATATCCGCAGTAGCTTTCAAAGCATCCACTGCAGATTTAACCGCCATCCCGACGTTAGCCTCCTTGACTGCCGGCAGATCGTTGACCCCATCTCCTGTCACCGCCACCACAAAATAATTCTTGGCCGCCTTGACCAGCTTGTACTTGTCATCCGGTAAAATCTCGGAGAAAACCCCCGTGGTCTCAAAGATTTTTTTGTTAATCTCCTCGGGGGACATCCTGGATAGCTCATCCTTGTTAATAATTGCCTCCCCCAGGCCCAGAACCTTAGCCACCTGGCGGCCAATCTCCTTATTGTCACCGGTCAGCATCACTACTTTGATGCCGTTTTGCCCCATAAAAGCAATCACATCCCTGGCATCTTCCCTTAAGGTATCGGATAGCGTTAGCAAACCCAAAAGGCTCATATCGTTCTCACCCCCGCCGCTTTTTTGGGCCAGCGCCAGGCACCTAAAACCTTCATAAGCCAGCTTTGACACGTCATTATCCATCCTTTCCTTTTCTGCCCGGCTCAGGCGGCAAAGGCCGGCAATAACCTGAGGTGCGCCCAAGGAAACAACCCCCTCCTGTCCGTTGCCAGAGATCATAGTAGTGCTCCTCTTTCTGACTGAGTCGGCCGGGATATAGTTTAAAACCCGGTAGGGGCTAGTAGTTATCCCCAGGCTTTTAGCCTGGTTTTCAATTGCCTGGTTGATTGACCCCCGCGCGTCATCAACCGATAAAAGCGCCAGTTTAAGCAACTCGTTATTGTCCAGCTGGCTGTAATTAACCACCTGGTTAACCCTAATTTCGTTTTTGGTTAAAGTGCCCGTCTTATCAGTTAACAGTAGGTTGACATTAGCTAAGTCCTCCAGCGCCGACAGCCTCCTGACAATCACTTGTTTTTTAGACAGTTCAATCACCCCGAACTCAATAATTAAAGTCATAACCGTCGGCAAACTCACCGGGATCCCGGCGATCACCAGGCTCAAGTCCAGGGTAACTAAATCCAATAAATTAACTTTTTGCAGTATAAAAACAGCGCTTAAAATAACTACCCCGGAAAGGCTCAAAATTGATAAAAACCGGGAGATCGTTAAGATATCTTTTTCCAGAGTGCTCTTTTTCCTGGAGCTGTCAACCGACAGCAGTGTTTTGCCGAAAAAGGTTGATTTTCCGACAGCTGTAATTTTCACTGTGCCCTTGCCGGTTGAAACAATAGTCCCGGAATAGATAGTGTCCCCTGCTTTTTTATCCTTTGGCAGCGATTCACCGGTGACAGCCGCCTCATTCAAACTCAAATTACTGGATTCAATTACTAACCCGTCGGCCGAAGTAATATCCCCGACATTAATTTCAATTAAATCACCCTTGACTATCAGCCTTGAATCAATCAACTGCCAGTTCCCGTCCCGCTTAACCTTAACCTGGCTGATTAGCTTCTGGTTTAGTTTTTTAATAGCGTTATCAGCCTTGTTTTCCTGCCAGAAGCCGATTAGGGAATTCATAATCCATAAGGCGATGATCAGGTAAAAGTCAAAAATCCGGTGCAAATAAAGCGATAAAAATGCCGCTAAAAGCAGCATTAAGGCTATTGGTGTTATAAACCAGCCTAAAATCTTCTTAAAAACCCTGCCTTTGGGTTCGGGGATCTCGTTGGCGCCTGAAGTTTCGAGTATAGTTTGAGCCTCAGTGGAAGATAAACCGCTATACTCCATAAAATAAATGTTACCACGTACAGCTTAAAACTTCAGGTTGTCGAAAATTACTTTTTAATATAAATCTGCTAAAATACATCCTGAAATACTATGGGCACTATAGAAAACGGATCCTTTGGGCAGACCTACTTTAGTTTTTGCGAACAGCTAAGACAAAGGATTACAGATGAGGGAATAGAAAAAGACAATTTGCCCCCGGCAGAACCCTCTTTGGTGCCCGGAACTGCTTTTCTGTCCAAAGAAGCCCCAAACGGTTACCCGCCGGAACTTAAAACTGAATTTGCCGGCTTATTTGAATCGGATTTTCCGGCAATTATCCAGTTCTTTAAGAAACGGACCGGGAACCCGGAAGAGGCTGAGGATTTAACAATTCAGGTCTTTATAAGGGCTTACTCAGCTTTTCCCCGGTTCCAAAATGGAAACCAGCCGGTCTCAGCCTGGCTTTATAAAATAACCCGTAATTTAATGATTGACCGCCATAGAATAAAACACCTTACAACTGTCAGACTGGGGAAAGCTGATTTTGAGGATGAGAAGATGGGACCTGAAGAACATACCCTTAAGGCAGAGCAGCTTAGAATCATAAGACAGGCTATCTCTAAATTGACCCATAACCAGCAAGAGGCGATTATCTTAACCTATGAATTTGGACTAAATACCCCGGAAATTTCCCGGGTTCTAGGAAAAAGTGAAGCCTCTATAAGGATGCTCAGGTCCCGAGCTTATGATGCACTCGGCAAACTCCTGTCCGGTGATGAGTCTTCGGGGAAAATCTCCAAAGCAGGCTAGCTTTTTTTAGTAGATTTGATAGAATATCCAACTAGGATCAAGATTTAACAGCTAAAGTCAGAGTCTAACAAACTGAAGCTAAATAGCAGTTAAAAGGTTAGGGTAAGAAGCGCACATTTAACATATAAAGTTTGGGTTGGTCCTTTTGGCGGATAATGCTCTTGGATTGTACAGGGTTGGCTAAAAGGACCAGAGGTTAAACAAAGTTTAACGCGGGTGTAATTCAGCGGTAGAATGTCACTTTTCCAAAGTGAACGTCAGGGGTCCGA
>CAYTPB010000051.1:0-4697 GCA_964439785.1 uncultured Gammaproteobacteria bacterium | reverse complement strand
CTTATAGCATCATTAAGGCTTAAAACTCGTTCTCTTGATGATAACCTTTGTTCTAGTTCAACAACCATTAAATAAAACTTAAATTGTACGGGTCATCACTAAAATTAATTATTTTTGCTAGCTTACCAGAGGTTTTTATTAGGTGAGTGTGGAAATGAGATTGAGATTTAGTCCGAGAAGAAGCTGCTCTCGTAAATATATCATAACCGGAACCTGAGTATTTTGCCATTATTTTAAAGTAAGTCTCGATATCCCCCTTGCCAACACTCTTAAAGTCTTTGGCATGTTTTTTAGGGACAATCAATAAATGATCAACAACTCTTCTCCTATCCCAAAGATCATAACCATAGATATTTTTTATTAAATAGAAGTTTCCAATTCTTTTAAGCACCTGCTTAGGATTGGGATTACAAAACGGACATCCCAGCTCTTTAACCAAATGATTTTTATATTTTATCTCATGATTAGGAAGACGGTACATCTATTGCTAAGATAATAGCTACAAATTAGGTCTAATAGTCAAGATACCAACATCTCCTTTGAAACTTAAAAAAACTTCTGTATGATAAATCTATGGTTAGAATTTTGGCCGGCATCGCCATAGTTATTACCATCCTGGGAGCTTTTCTGTTTTTTAAATCCTTTAATAAATCAGGCCCCCGTATGGTTCCCGTAACTTCCCCACTTGACTCCTCACCATCAGGGTCCCTGGCCGACCGGGTGGATTCGCTGGAGGAGGCAGTTACTTTGCTCGATAATAAAGTCTCCCAAATTTCCGGCACTCCCCCAGTTATCACCCCCTCCCCAGCTCCTAACACCCCCTCATTTAGCTCATCAGATGTCAATACCCGGCTGTCCAAGTTGGAAACTGAGGTAGCTGATCTTGAAAATCGGGTTAGCAGCCAGGGTTCAAATACAACCCAAAGCTCTAATACCGCCCGCAGTCCAATCTATATACCTTTGGGAAGCTCCGATCCAATAAACAACACTAACTGGACTAATTTGGATGCACTCAGTGTATACATTAACCCAGCCGATTACCCCGGATACACCAGCATGCAGCTGGAAGTTAGCCTCCGTCTAAACGCCGGGGGTACTGCTTATGCCCAGCTTTTTAACGCCACTGCCCAATCAACTGTTTCAAATTCTCAAGTTTCAACCACTTCAACTACGTTTATCCCGCTTGTGTCTAGCGGCTTTACACTACCATCAGGTAAAGACCTCTATAAAATCCAGGCTATGGATAACTCGGGAGATACAATGTTCATCCAGGATGCCAGAATCAAGATCAATTTTTAACGTGTTTTTTAACCAGCTTTAAAAGCTCGTTCATATCAAAAGGCTTGGGTAAAAATCCATCTGCCGAAGTTGAACCGGCAATTTTATCCAACTCGCTAACCGCCGAGACAATAATCAAAGGAATGCCTTTAGTTTCCGGATTTTTTTTTAATAAGTAGGTAATTTCTTTGCCTTCGATCCCCGGCATCCAAAGGTCCAGCAAGATCAGATCAGGCTTAAAGCTTTTAACCTTTTTCTGGATAGCCCGGCCGTTATCCAATGTTACGGTCTCATAACCATTGGTCTCCAAGATAACTTTGGTTACCTCCAATATTCCCTGATCATCATCACAAACCAGTATTTTTTTCATTTATCTAAACGGCAGGTAAAAGGCAAAAGTTGACCCAACGCCCTTAATACTTTCAACACTAATCCTGCCCCCATGGCGCCTGACTATCTCATTGGAGATATAAAGTCCCAGACCCAAACCGGAATAGCTTTTCCTAATCTTATTCTCGGCCTGGAAAAACTTTTCAAAAATTTTTTTCTGGTCCCTCCCGGAAATACCGATGCCGAAATCCGCTACCTCCACCCTTACCCCATTCCCAACCCTCTTCACCTTTACAAACACCTTATCATTTTTGGGTGAATATTTCATGGCATTGGATAATAGATTGGTTAGAACCTGGCCGATCCTAAACCTGTCTCCGTAAATTTTCTTTCCAGCTCTTCCCTTAATTAAAATTTTGTGCCCGGCATTGATATTGCCCATGTCGGATGAAATCTCCTTAATCAATTCATCAATATCAAATCTTTCCTTCTCTAATTTCAGGCTGCCCGACTGGATTTTAGACACATCTAAAAGATCATCCAGTAAAATTGCCAAACGGTCCACATTAACTTCCATCTTCTCAAAATACCCTTTTAAAACCGAATCTTCCGATTTCTTGAGGTAATTGGAGACAACCTGGCTAAAACCCTTAATTATTGTCACCGGCGTTTTAAGTTCATGGGAAGCTACGCTGATAAACTCATCCTTCCGCCTGTCCAACTCTCTTTTCTCGGTAATGTCCCTGGCAATCGATGAAGCGCCGATGATTTTCCCATTCGGCCCCAAAATCGGTGAAACCGAAGCCGAAACCTCTATCCTGGCGCCATCCTTCCTTATTCTGACCGTATCAAAATACTCAACCCTGCCGCCTTTTTTAATAATATCCATAATCTCCCTAAATTCATCTTTCCTATCCTTGGGATAGAGTGTCTGAACGTCCTTCCCGATGATCTCGTTTCTCCTGTATCCGTAGAGCTTTTCGGCCGCAGGATTCCAGCTGGTCACCACCCCATCCAAATCCTTGCTTAAAATCGCATCATCCGAGGATTCAACTATGGCCGCCAAAAGATAAACAGCCGCATCGGCGCCGCCCAGGCTTATGTAATCGTTAAAATGAGACAAAATATCACTATATTGGTTATCCCTTGCGGATGTAGATTTTTTCAGCAGTCCCTTATCTTTTTCGGTAAGCACCAGTTTCATATGCTAACTCCTTATGTAATGTTTCACAAAATCCAGGTATCGTCCGTAAAATGTGTAATAAAGGTAAACGTTAAGTAAAAGCAGTCCCGGGAAAACTACCGCCTTCTCGATCAACCCGCCTGTTTTAATCCTAAGGGCCTTAAAGGGCGGAATCCCAAATTTAACCGGAATCGGAAACAGCCAGGGAACACCCTCCTTTGTAAAGGTGTCCATTACCAGATGGGAAATATATCCCACCATAAAACTAAACCAGACTATATTCATATCAACCAGCAAAACCCCGGAAATGGCCGTCAAAAAATACCTGGTCAAAAATCCGAATAAGAAAATTCCGGCAATTGAATGGGAGATAAACCGGTGGCCTCCCAAAAGGGGTGATACCAGTCTTCCAAAGACGCTGCCGAGCGGAATCCTATGCCACAAATCGGCTGTCGTCTGGTCAATATCCGGAGCCAAACCGCCGATAAAATTGGCGCTTAAGGCAACCGCGGCCGTAGCCAGGCTAATTTGGGTTAGCGGAGTGGTTGCGATGATGAAAGATAACGAAGTGAAAGCTGCTAGATCGTGAGTTCTGCCGGTCATATAATCCATAGTCAGTATATCATTTATTTTTAATCCCGGAAAAATATTTAGGCGTACCAAAAAGTCTAATTTTTCCCGTCTTAGAATCAAAACTGGTCCCCGGATCCTTTAAAATCTCGCCCAAATCCTCTCTTACATCCTGGATTTTTATAAGCTGTCTCCTAGACTCAATAATCACGGCATCCAGGCCAAAGGAAATAATATTTTGGAACATTATTACCCCCAAATCATCCGCCAAACCGTCACCTTTTACTAGAAGTGACCTTACCTTTAACTCTTTTGGATCATATGTCAGCACTGCCACCTCTCCTTCCCTTCTGCCGTCTTCCAGTGAATACACTCTTAAACCGTAAACCTCCCTGGGATTTAAAATCATGCCTCCTGTGGCTTCATATAAGTTAGACAGGATTGGGCATAAAGCTTTAAACTCCTGGCGCACTTACCCATATCCAGCTCATCCCTGTAACCCTGGCAAAATTTAGCCGCATTAAAACAGGTCAGGAAGGTAAAATGGACCGACTGGTAAAACTTCCCCGGATCATAAATTAAATAAAACAGACTGCTTTCACATGCCTCTGCAGCGCTGAAGAGGAGATTCAAATCCTCTCTGGAAATGTACTCATCTCCCCGCCTCAAACAACCAAGAATATTCCTCCAGCAATCCTTGTAAGCTTCCAGTCCCAGCTTTAGACTGCTGTCGAACGTCATCTGTATCTGATTTTCACTTCGTATCATCAATTAGGCTACTTTCTTCCGGCCTTTTTTACAGAACCCATCTTCCTGCCGCGGACTTTCCGCCGGTTTGGCCTGATTTCATGGGCAATGCTCCGGTATCTTTCCACCCTGGAATCCATCTGCTCTGATAAGGCATCCTTAACCGTATCCATACCCCTCCGGGCCCGGGAAGTTAAGACACCCCTCACTTCCTCATCCATTAAAGCCGCACCAACCGCCACCACGCCCGCGGTTATTGCCAGTCCGGCGGCGCCTTTGGCTATTCTTCTGGCCGTTTCATTTCTTTTAACCACCTATTTCACCACCTTTCCTATATCTATAAGCTAATCTTAAGCATGAAAGTTTAAGAAAAAACAAAAATAAGGTAAGGATCAAGCAAGAATAGACGCTAGAGTCTGGAAAAATTTAACAACGAAAGCCCAATCTCAACTGAAAGGTCAGGGCAAAAACGCTAGTTTAATAAATAGAGTTAAGAATGGAGGTTACGGAAACGTGAGACTACAGAGAACTAATTAGATCAGTTGTAGGGTAGGTCCGAGAAGGATGAGACACAAATATTTTTAAAATC
>CAYTPB010000050.1:0-4739 GCA_964439785.1 uncultured Gammaproteobacteria bacterium | reverse complement strand
CTTTAGGGTCGGCCATAGCCTTAATTTCCGGTTATTTAATAGGCAAGTATTCCAAAGCCTCCCAAAGGATAACTTTGGGTTGGATAGGGTCATTTTTCGCTGTTTTAGCCTATTTAATCTTGAGCTGGGGTTTTAATATAACCAGCCTGATGGGTTACATCCTGATTATCAGTATTGCCGCACCAATGCTTTATATAGTTTTTGACACTTTTCCGGTCAGCTCAATTGATTCCGACCCCAAAGGTCATGAAAGAAGGGCAATTTATTTAACCAGCGCCGAAATCTGGTGGGATCTGGGCAGGATTGTCAGCTTATTAATATTTTTGGTTTTGATTAACTTCTTTAATACCCTGGATACCAGCCGCTGGTTCCTTTTAATCTCTTCCCTAATAATTCCTCTGGTAGTTTACTTTTACTCCCGCTTTAACTCAACAGCCTGAAAGTTTGTGATATATTATCCTGTATGCCTGAGCTACCGGAAGTGGAAACTATAAAAAAGGGGCTGGAAAAAAGAATTATTGGCAAGACGATTTTGTCTATAGAGGTAAAATTCCCCAAATTATTTATCGGAAACCCTAAACTATTGGAGGGTAAAAAAGTACTCAAAGTTTGGAGGAGGGCTAAGGTTTTAGGTATAGATTTTAGCTCTCATAAATCATTGCTTTTTCATCTGAAGATGACCGGCCAATTAATTTTTGATGACGGGAAAAGGCGTCTGGTTGGGGGCCATCCTACTCCGGATATGAGGGATGAAATGCCCAATAAAACCTCGCATAATATATTTTATTTCTCTGATAAATCAACTCTCTATTTTAATGATCAGAGGAAATTTGGCTGGGTGATGATGGTTAATACGGACAAGATCTTGGATCAGAAATTTTTAAAAACTTTGGGGCCCGAACCTCTGGAAAGTGGTTTTGACTGGAATACCTTAAAGCAAAATCTGCTAAAACATAAATCCCAGCCCATAAAGGTGGCTATTTTAGACCAGAGCGTGGTATCGGGGATAGGGAATATTTATGCTTCCGAGGCTTGTTTTAATGCAAAAATGGATCCAAGGTTAAAAGTTTCGGATTTATCGGACAACCAGTTTAAAAAGTTATACCGGGGAATTATTCAGGCGTTAAAGGACGGGATTAAATACGGCGGATCCTCTAAAACCCACTTCGTCAACGAGGAGGGGAAAAAGGGCTATTTTTTGGATCACGCCTTTGTTTACTGGAAGAACGGAGAAAAATGCAAAATTTGCGGAAGTGAAATCAAAAAGTTGAAACTTGGCGGCAGGGGGACATATTATTGTCCCAAATGCCAAAAGTAAAAAAAGAGAACCTTGTTGTATTTGGCGGCTGGACCAGAACAGAAAACTCTTATAAAAAGTTAATTAAATTAGCGCCCAAAAACTGGAGTATAGATTATTTATCCTATACTGAGGAGATTAAAAAGGGAGAATTGGATAAATTTTTCCAGAAAGTCATAATAACCATAGAAAAGAAAAATCCATCCAAAGTTATCCTGCTGGGACATTCATTAGGCGGGGCCTTGGCAATGGAATTTAGTGCAGTTTATCCAGAAAAGATTCAAAAATTGATTTTACTTGATGCCGAAGGTGTTTATAAAAAAGAGCCAATACACCAGGTAATTAGAAATTTTCTTAGAACTCACCTGCATTATGGTAGAAAAAAAGCTTTGGAAAACCTTAAATCATCCTGGAGGATTATTAAAAAACCGATAGTGCATTTAAGGTTGGCTAAGATAGCACATAAGTTTGATTTTTTAGACAAAGCCCCAAATATTAAAACTCCAACTCTTATCTTATGGGGAGAAAAGGACCGTTTGACTCCGCTTTGGCAGGGCAAAAAACTTAATAGCTTGATCCCTAATTCTAAATTTGTAATTTTAAAAGATTTAGATCATGATTGGCCAATCCATAAACCTGAGTTATTTTGGGAGAACCTATGAGTAATAAAAAAGCCCCAAGAGTTGTTGTCAGCGCCCTGATAAAAAAGGGGAATAAATATCTTTTAACCAAAGAAAAACTGGAAAGCGGCCGGGATATCTGGATTATTCCGGGCGGGGGAGTGGATTTTGGGGAGGATTTAGAGGAAGCCCTAATTAGGGAGATGAAGGAGGAGCTGGGGATAGATATTAAAATTTCAAAATTCCTAAAATTTCACCAGGCCGTCTTCCCTGATTTTAATTACCACAGCGTCATCTTTTTCTTTTTAGCCAAACCGTTATCTGATAAACTCAAACTTGAAGAAAAAATTATAGAGGCTGAGTTTTTTACCCTTTCCCAAATTAAAAACCTGGACCTGGTAGAAAGCGCCCAAGCTCTGTTTGAGGAAATTTCCTAAACAAAAATCTGTAAATTCTATCAACTTTTTAAAGTTTTTATCTGCTGTATAATCAGCTGCAATTAGGTTGCTGGCTGTTATAACTTGCAAAAATATTTTTTACGTTATAATCAATAAATAGCTCCTGTCCCTTATCCGTCCTATGGAAGATAAACCTAGTTTTAAAGCCGTCATAAAAAATCCGGGTTTCTCCAACCTCTGGACCAACCAGATTTTGGTCCAGATGGCTTACAATTCACTTAATTTTGCCCTGATTATCTGGGTTTTTAAACTAACCAACTCCAATACCGCCGTCTCCACCCTTTTAATAGCAGTTTATCTCCCGGCAGTTTTGTTTGGCCTTTTTGCCGGGGTACTGGTGGACGCTTTAGACCGCAGAAACATCATCTTAATGATCGATATTTTACTTTGTGTACTGTTTGTCCTGCTGGTTTTTTCCAAGGACAGTTTCCCTTTAATTTTAGTTTTAACCTTTTTATCTAATTCCCTGGTCCAGTTTTATGTCCCGGCCGAATCATCAGCTATTCCGTTAATAACTAAAAAAAACCAGCTGCTCCAGGCCAACTCGCTTTTTACCACCACTCTTTTTATAACCTTTTTATTAGGTTACGGAGTCTCCGGGCCCGTTATCGCCAACTTCGGGATTAACTTTGTCTTTTTAGGAGGTGCAGCCTTTCTTTTGGTTGCCTTTTTACTGGCCAATAAATTCCCCTCCATTAAAACCCCAAGTGATTCACTGTCCCGGAAACTTTTGTCCTCCATCGAAAAAAGAAAAATCCTTGAAATAAGGTCAGTAATGAAAACAGAAATTAGGGGTACTTTAGATTTGGTTAGGGGTAAACTGTCTGTTTCCTCTTCAATTTTAATATTAGCCGGGATTCAAGCAATGATCGGAGTTACTGCGGTTTTAATCCCGTCATTTTTAGAGAGGGTTTTACAAATTAGCGCCACCGACGCCTCCTACATCCTAATTGCTCCATTAGGACTTGGGATGATTTTGGGGGCTCTGGTGGTAGGCAGACTGGGCCATCTCATCCCAAGAAGAAAACTGGTCGGCCGGGCCATTATCATAGCCGGGCTTTTACTTTTCTTAGTTGGTGTGGCACCCTTAATCTCTCCGGCTATCCAGTATTTTCCCAAACCAAGGCCCCTGCCATTTTTCCATCAGCCGTCCCTTTCGACCATCCTGGCGGTCGGCTCATTCCTTTTGGGTATGGCCATGGTCTCAATTTTAATCCCCTCCCAGACAGTCCTCCAGGAAAACACCCCGGAAAACGACCGTGGTAAGGTATTTGCTTTCTTGGCAGTTTGCATGTCTGCTGTTTCCCTCCTGCCGGTCCTTTTTGCCGGAATTTTAGCCGATATTTTCGGCACCATGCCGATTTTTATTGGCCTTGGCGGAATAATTTTCTTGGCTGGTCTCTTTACTCTAAAACCTGAGTTTTTCTTTGAGGAATACCATCTGCCCCAAAACGTCAGAGAATTCTTAGGCCTTGGCCACTGGCACTCTTGAATAATCTTTGAGCCGGTAATACTATCAACCTCATGTTTTTAAAAACTTTAAAGCTGACAAACTTCAGGAACTATTTAAACTGCACCCATGAATTTAAAACTCCGGTGACAATTTTGCTGGGGGATAATGCCCAGGGCAAATCCAATTTCCTGGAATCAATCTATTTTTTATCCACCACCAAATCCCAAAAAGCCGAGCGTGACTTGGAATTGATAAAGGAGGATGAAAATGTGGTCAGGGTTGAAGGAGTAGTAGAGTCAAATGAGTCAGGAGAGCCCAAGGAGTCAGAAGAGAGAACATTAGAAATTGTCATGGTCAATGATGAGACAGGTTTTACCAAAAGAGCCAAGGTTAACGGTCTCCCTAAAAGGGTGGTGGATTACATCGGTAATTTATCGGTGGTGGCATTTTTACCGGAAGACATCAATTTGGTGGCCGGCCCGCCCGCCCTCCGGCGCTGGCACATTGATTTAACGCTGGCCCAAATTGACCGAAGCTATAAAAATGCCCTGACAAATTACGGCGAGATAGTCCAGAGAAAAAACCGGCTGTTAAAAATGATCAGGGAGGGTGAAGCCAGGGTGGAGGAGCTGGAATTTTGGGTTGGGGAACAGCTGGAATTTGGGGAAACGGTCCAGAGAAAAAGAAGGACCTTTTTTGAATTCCTAAACAGCAGTGAAAGAAGTTTCGGCCCCTTTGGTTTTGATTATCAGGAAAGCCTCCTTTCAAAAGAAAGATTGATAGAATACCAAAGCCGGGAAGTAGCCGCCGCCGCGTCCTTAATCGGGCCGCACCGCGACGATTTTAAATTCATTTTATTGGAAGATCAGGGAAAAAGGGATTTGTCCAAGTTTGGTTCCAGAGGGGAGCAC
>CAYTPB010000049.1:0-4748 GCA_964439785.1 uncultured Gammaproteobacteria bacterium | reverse complement strand
ACTGTACAAATCTTCCCAGTTTGGATTCATATCAACAATTAGGTTTATTTTCCAATCTCTATTCCACTTCTTTAACTGTTTTTCTCATAATAGCTGGTTTATATCTTCTGTCTGTTCAAAATAAACTAAGTCGTGTACCTCGTACTTTTTGGTAAATCCATCAGCTAAATTATTCTTATGTTCATAGATTCTTCTTTTCAAATTATCGGTCACTCCAATATAAAGAGTTCCATTTTTCCTACTTGCCAATATATAAACATAGTAATTCATATGGATTCCCGATTGGATCGGGAATGATATTATACCAATTTTAAAAAAGCCCCGGGTTTTTTCCTGAGGCTGATATTTTACCACCTTGAGGGGCTTTTTTATTCCCCGCTTTCCTCTTCCACCACTTCCCCTTCAACAGCCTCATCTTTATTCTCTGAAGATTCACTTGTTTCTCCCTTGGGCTCTGCCGGGCCTTCGCCTGTTTCGGAAGTTTGTTCACCCTGAGCCTGGCCTTGTGGTGAGCCTGTCGAACCATACATAGACGCTCCAACTTTTTGGATTGCCTCGGACAGCACATCCATTTTTGGCTTCAAATCCTCAACCGATGCCGTATGGACCACACTCTTTAGGTCATTTAATTTCTGTTCCACGTCTGTCCGGGTTTCCGCGGAAACCTTGTCTCCCGCATCCTTAAGCGTCCGCTCGGTCGTGTATACTAACGAATCGGCCTGATTTCTTATCTCAATCTCATCCTTTTTCTTCCTGTCTTCCTCGGCATGGGCCTCGGCCTCCTTGGTCATCCGCTCAACCTCAGTCTTATCTAAGCCCGTTGAACCGGTGATGGTAATCTTTTGCTCTTTGTTGGTGGCTTTATCTTTTGCACTCACGTTCAAAATTCCCGAGGCATCAATATCAAAAGTCACCTCAACCTGCGGCACTCCTCTGGGTGATGGGGGAATCCCGTCCAAAATAAACCTGCCCAGAGATTTGTTATCTGCCGCCATTTCCCGCTCTCCCTGGAGCACATTAATCTCCACGCTCGTCTGGTTGTCGGCTGCGGTTGAGAAAATCTCGGTTTTCGAGCTTGGAATAGTGGTATTCCTGTTAATTAAAGGCGTCCTGACTCCACCCAAAGTCTCAATTCCCAAAGTTAGGGGAGTCACATCAAGCAATAAAACATCTTTAACTTCTCCACCCAAAACCCCGGCCTGGATCGCCGCCCCAACCGCCACCACCTCATCGGGGTTGATCCCTTTGTGAGGCTCCTTGCCAAAGAAATCCTGGACCGCCTTTTGAACAGCCGGCATCCTGGTCATTCCACCCACCAAAATCACCTCATTAACATCTTTAGCCTCAATCTTGGCGTCTCTTAAACAAGCCTTAACCGCCTCAAACGATTTATCAATCAGATCAGAAACCAATGATTCCAGCTTGGCCCTAGTGAGCTTTACCTCCAAATGTTTGGGACCCGAGGAATCGGCCGTCACAAACGGGATTGAAACATCCGTCTCCATGGAAGAAGACAGCTCGATTTTAGCCTTCTCGGCCGCATCCCTAAGCCTTTGGAGAGCCTGCCTGTCGCCTTTTAAATCAATCCCGGTTTCCTTTTTAAACTCTTCCGACAGAAAATCAACTACTCTTTGGTCAAAATCATCTCCGCCCAAATGGGTGTCGCCGTTGGTGGATTTAACCTCAAACACCCCGTCTCCCAAATCCAAAACCGAAATATCAAAAGTTCCGCCTCCAAGGTCATAAACCGCGATTGTGTGGGCCGCTGATTTATCCAGCCCGTAAGCCAAAGCTGCCGCTGTCGGCTCGTTAATAATCCTTTGGACATTTAATCCGGCAATCTCCCCGGCCTGTTTGGTAGCCTGCCTTTGGGCATCATCAAAATAAGCCGGCACGGTAATCACCGCATCGGTCACCGTTTCACCAAGGTAAGATTCAGCATCTGCCTTAATCTTTCCCAAGATCATGGCAGAAATTTCCTGAGGGGTATAATCATGCCCTTCTACAGACACCATTGCCATCCCATTTTTGCCTTCTTTGACATCATATGGCAACCACTTTATGTCGCGCTGGACCTCGGGGTCTTTATATTTGCGGCCCATCAATCTTTTC
This sequence comes from uncultured Gammaproteobacteria bacterium, assembly GCA_964439785.1. Lineage (GTDB taxonomy): Bacteria > Patescibacteriota > Microgenomatia > Daviesbacterales > UBA10151 > CAYTPB01. The sequence goes on along the minus strand of CAYTPB010000049.1, from coordinate 2,636 downwards.
ACTGAAAATATAGTCTCTTTGGGGTTAACAATCGCTTGGCGTTTAGCCACGGTCCCGACAATATTTTTAATTGGATTTACTACCGATGGAATAGTGTTTTGTCCCTCAGCGCTGTGGATGACCTTGGGCTTGCCGCCCTCCATCACCGCCACACAGCTGTTTGTAGTCCCTAAATCAATACCAATTATTTTACTCATTTATTTGTCCTCCTTCTGTTAATTTTACTAAACCTTGCTCACCCTCCATAACTTCTTCCTCTCTCTCAAACATTACCGGCCTCAATCTCAAAACCCATTCTAAAGCTTCAATCCCACCATCAACCCAACTAAGCAATTCATTCTTATAATATGCTTCTCCATATGCCACTCGCTCAACATCTTCTTCCGTTGGTGCCGGGACAAACCAGGCGTATTCCTCATCCATCGGTTTATCCGAATCAGGACCCCATTTACCTGTCTTTTCCACCATTTTTTTCAAACCCCTTAACCTGTTTAACCCCAATTGTACTTCAGCCGTATTTCGCATCTCTGTACCCAACTCAGCAGACTCCCACCCACTTTCGCCTAATCTCTCCAAACTCATTCCCATTTTAACTTTCCTTTCTGCCTACCACTACTTTGGCGGGCCGAATCACTTTACCGTTTAAGGTATAGCCCCTTTGGGCCACCCTTATAATTTTATTCTCCTCACCTAAAGCCGTGTCAACAGCTTCATGAAGGGCCGGGTCAAATTGTCCGTCCGCCTCAATCTCACCCAGCCCTTCATCGTGCAGTACATCCTTAAGCTGTTTAACTGCCAGTTCCACCCCCCTAAACCATTCTTTTGTATTTTCCTTTTCGGCTAAAGCCCCCTTCCCCAGCTCGGTCACTACCTCCAAATGATCCACAATAGGCAGGAGCTTCTGGATCAGCTCTGTTAGGGCCCAGTTTGTCAGCTCCGACCTGCCTTCGGCAATCCTTTTTTCCAGATTCTGATAATCGGCCAGGGCCCTTTTTAACTGGTTTTCCAGGTCGGACACCTGCCCCTGCATAGCCTCAAAATCTTCATTCAACTGGTCATTTTTTTTCTTAGCCATCTTTAAAAACTCCTCAGCGCCTGGCTGATCAGACCGCTGGTGTATCTGACAAGCGGCAGAATAAACGGAAAGTTCATTCTGGCCGGACCCAACACCCCGATCACCCCGCCCGAGTTTTCAGCCTTACCCTGATACCTGCAAAAGACAAATCCGGTCGGCCGCAAATCCTCAAACTCCATATCCTCTCCAAATAATACATGCAGAGGATCCTCGCCCCGGGCTTTTCCGATTATCTGCTGCAGGGTCGGAAACTCATCGAATAAAGAAAGGACAAACCTGGCCACATCTATATCCTCAAACTCGGGAAAGTCCAAAATATTGGCCGCTCCCGCATAATAGATGTCACCCGAGTCATCCACCACCAAAGCCAGCATCCGGCATCTGGCTGCCAAATGCCTGGCAGCTTCCTTAAGCAGCCGGCTTTGCTCGTACCTGCTGGCCCAAAGGTCCTCTTTGATGGAGACCTCGGCCGCAACCGGCAGCTCCTTCTCTTTCATCAGCTCGCTGATATAGAGCCTAAAACCCATGGAGGTGGGAATCCTGCCGGCCGATGTGTGGGGCTGTTTTAAAAACCCCTGCTCGGTCAATTTTACCATCTCTGCCCGGATAGTGGCAGGGGAGACACCCAGGTGGTATTCCTTCTCAATATTTTCTGAGCCCACGGGCTCAGCGTTTTTAACGTACAACTCAATAATCGCTTTGAGCAGATCTTTTTGTCTATCGGTTAAATCGCTCATAGATCATTGATTTCCATTGTGGCATCCTACAAGAGGCTTAGCCCCATTAGCAGTAATATACCAAGAGTGCTAAAAGTTGTCAACCCTTCAATTTCATTCAGGCCATCGGCTCTGAGGCTCAGGCTCGAAGAGGTTGATCCCAAACGTAGTTTGAACGGATCAAGAGGGTTTTCTAATCTATTTGCAATCCCATAGAAAATATTTGGTATACTTTTTCTTATGCCCCCCCATGAAATTGCACATAGGTTGGGTGGAAAGTTAGTTGGCAAACCTATCGTTAAGACCCAAGTTTGTGAGGTAATCGCCTTTTTCCCAAGAGAAATCATAGATTTTTTAATTGAGCATGTCTGGTTTTTCTCATCCCCTGGTGATGCCTGGGCCTACACCTTTAGAGGGGATGACCTAAAAGACAAACACATGATCTTTTTATCTGATGAGCTCTTTGAGGAAGAGAAAGATCAAATTAAATACACCATTGCCCATGAAATTGGCCATGTAGTTTTAGGCCATAAAAACTCCATAGGTAGAAAACAAACTCAATCCGAGATAGACAAACAGGAGAGAGAAGCCGACCAATTTGCCAAAAGATATTTAGGTTAATCTCTCTCAAAAATCCCAGGCCTGATTTTTCTGGCCATAATAGCCCTACCTACAAGATATGCTCCTTCAAAAATAGCCCTGGCCACCAGGGGATGAAAGTAATCACCATGCTTCAATTGATATAAGTCCCTGAAAAAAGCATCATTAGCCTTTTCCAAATCAGATCTGTAAGGTATTGATGGAGTAACATTGTGCTTATACTTTGGAACCAAATCTACAGTACT
>CAYTPB010000048.1:0-4833 GCA_964439785.1 uncultured Gammaproteobacteria bacterium | reverse complement strand
TAACTTGAAAAAATTAGCATTTGTGTTAAACTTATGGGCCATGGACCAAAGAAAAGCGCTTATCGCTGTATCTGTTGTGATAGTTTTAGTTTTGGCGATCATTATCGGGACGATATTTTATTTAACCAGAATCTTTAAATCCAATAGCCAAACACCGGGCAAGGTGGTGACATCGCCTTCCTCACCTGCCGCCTCAGTTTCAAGTTTGCCTTCCGGCACCTTGCCGGCTGCATCCCCTGTCCAGACTTCAACACCCGGTACTTTTACCCCTCCCAATAATACTAATTTAAAGACCTATAACGGTAACGGTTTTTCCTTCCAGTACCCAAAAACCTGGGGGCTTTTAACCTGTACCAATTCCGATAACTTTGAACTTGATCCTTATAACAGTTCGGATACCAAAATAGCCTGTGATTATTCGGTTAAACCGGTGACGGTTTTGGTAAATAAGTCCTGCACCAAAGGTACGGCTGTAAAGCTTGGGAATATAAATGTTTACAAATCGGTGGATACCTCAACTCCGGGTGAGGTGGATTATGAATGGTGCACACGGATGAATGTGCCTTTGGATATTACCGAGCGGGTTTCATCCAGCGGCTCAAGAGCGACTGCTCCGGGAGATTTTTCTCCCCAGGTTGAGCAGATGATAAAAACTTACAGCGGTTCCTAAATTGGCGGGTTTTGCAGGATCACAAATAAACCCAGGACAAAGATTAGAAATTCCAAAACTACATAAGGGTGGATTTTAAATTCCTTAAACCATTTGGCGTTTTTGTGGCTGAAGGAATATTTCCTGTCAGCAGCTTCCCTGATTAAATGAATAATGCCGGTTAAGGCAAACAAAATAGCATAGCTCCAGAGGGCGATAAAGGAAATTAGCAGAGCTCCCACTACCAGGTAGATAATTGGGTTAGTATAGGCTTTTTTGAGCTTTTTATTTTTAATAAAGAATTCCAAATCCGGAAGCAGATTAAAAATAACCCCGGCGAAGATAAAGCCCCAGGTTAAGTGTATGGAAAAACCTTTACTTAATAAGAAAGCCGATAAAATTCCGGTACCAATATCGAGCAGCATAAATTTTTCGGACGGATTTTGGCCTGTCTTTGACTAATTAGGTGAAAATCGTCAGGCCAACCTGTCTTCAATCCATTCTACAATATTTTTCTATTATTCCAAATAGACATCAACGAAGTGGGAATACCAGCCGCTAGTGTGGGCATCAGGGAAGCCGACATCAATCATATTTCCTTTGATGGCGCCGCCGGTATCACCGGCAATGGCATTGCCGTAGCCCGGGATGTATAAATGAGAACCGAGTTTAATGACTGACGGATCGACTGCCACCACGCCCTTGCCCTGGGCCAAGCCGATGGCGGTGTAGTTGTCACAGCCCAGGCAATGGGAATCGTACTGGGTGGCCCAGACGTGGAGTTTGCGCCAGTATCTGATTTGCCCGTCGGCAGTGTCAATAGTCCGCCAGACGATTTTGGTGCCATGGTCAATGATTTTATCCTGGGGCGGAGTGATATCGGTTGAGACAATTTCTCTGGAGTATTCCTGGCCCTCATAATAATAAATTTTAGTAAGGGTAGTTTTAGTGCCGTCTTTTCCCTCCTGGATGACGGTGTCGTTATCCAATTCCTGGTTAGGATCATCTTTTATAACCGTATCCCGCGGGATGGCAGTTGTGTTGGTGGCCAGTTTGATTTCAAAACGGGAGGTGGTATGGATCGGTTCCAGGGCGCTCAGAACTTCTTTAGGCGCTACCTCATCAGCTTTAACAATTTTGGGTGAAAGGTTAACATTCTGGAAGAATATAATTGAGGACAGGATCAGAGTTAATCCTAATAATTTATACATTTTAAGGGTTTAACCAGTCATCGTCATCCAAAGAGCTGGAGACATCCTCACTCCATTCATCCTCACCCCGATAAGTTTCCCTTGAGTCAATCAGCTCCTCCGGAATGGCTGTTAAAAACCTTGATACTAAGTTATTAGATCTCTGGCCAAAATACAACCTTGACCTGGTGTAGGTGCAAAAAAGCTTGCTTTTTGAGCGGGTGATGCCCACATAAGCCAGCCTCCTTTCCTCCTCCATTTCCTCCGGGTTTAGCATGGACCTGGAGTGGGGGAAGAGTCCCTCTTCCATTCCGACTAAAAATACTACGGGGAATTCCAGGCCTTTGGAGGCATGGATGGTCATTAGGGAGACGGCATCCCGGGCATCTTCCCCTTTTTGGCTTTCCGGGAGCTGGTTATCCTGGACCAGGGCGACGTTTTCTAAAAATTTAACCAGATCCGGGAACTCTTCCGCTACCGAGCGCAGTTCCTTGACGTTTTCGATCCTGGATTTGCCGGCCTCTGTACCATCATCCAAGGTTTCCAAATAGCCGGTTTTTTGGAGGATGAGATCCAGGAGTTCAAGGGTGGATTGTCCTTGGAGTCCTGATTTAGTCAGCTGTTCGGCATCCACCCTTTGATTTTTCAATGCGTTCCTCGTGCCTGCAGTGCGAGAAAAATCTGCAGTGAGGGTGCTCCCGCGCCTTCCTTCGCTGTCACCCCGCGGGTTTATTTCGTTTAGGAGTTCATAAAATTTTTGGGCGCGGCCTTTGCCAAGTTTCTCAATTCTTTTTTTAGCAACCGAATCGGAGGGGTTCTGGGCCAGTTTTAAGTAAGCCAAAACATCCTTAATTTCCTTTCTTTCATAAAACTGGACGCCGCCGAAAAGTTTGTAGGGCAGGCCCAACTTTAAAAAAACCTCCTCCAGGCTTCTGGATTGGGCGTTGGTGCGGTATAAAATGGCGATGTCAGATAAATACATGGGTCCTGCCACTGCGGTATCCCGTCGTCCGTCCTCGCTCCCGCTGCGGGCGCGGCGCCGGGAACCCTCCTCCGCGTCACCCATGTTGGCTCCTACTAGTCCCCGAACCTTTTGGGCAATGAACATGGCTTCCTCAACCTCGGTTTTGGCCTGGTAAACGGTGATTTTTTCCCCGCCGGATTTTTCGGTCCAGAGTTTTAAAATGGGGTGGGATTTATTTTCCGAGATAACCGAGTGGGCTGCATCCAAAATAATTTGGGTGGAGCGGTAATTTTGCTCCAGGTTAAAGATTTTAACGTTCGGGTAATCCCTTTTAAAGTTGACAATGTTTCTAAAGTCGGCGCCCCGGAAACCGTAAATTGCCTGGGAGGCGTCCCCGACCACGCATAAATTTTTATAACGCTTGGCCAAAAGGTTGATTAAGTGATACTGGGCGGCGTTGGTATCCTGATATTCGTCTACTAAAATGTAGCGAAACTGGATCTGGTATTTGTTTAGGGTCTCCGGGTTTACCTGGAAAAGCCTGATGGTTTCCATTAACAGGTCATCAAAATCCAGAGCCTGGTTTCTGCCCAGGATTTTTTGGTATTCCAGGTAGACTTTGGCGACAGTTTCCTGGAAAAAACCTTTGGCGAATCTCGGGTATTCAAAGGAGTTGATCATTTCGTTTTTGGCGCCGGAGATGGTGTGCCTGACGGCGGAAGGTGAGAGTTTTTGGTTAGCTATGTTTAAGTTGGACATAGCTTCTTTAACCACATCCAGGGCGTCTCCTTCATCATATATAGAAAAGCCAGGTTTCAAGCCAATCAGGTAACCTTCCTTCCTTAAAATTCTGGCGCAGATGGAGTGGAAGGTGCCCATAACCGGATGGGCAGAGGAGCTAATTAAGGAGATAATCCGCGCCTTCATCTCTCCGGCGGCTTTGTTGGTAAAGGTGACAACCAAAATATTTTCCGGGGGGATTTTTTTCCCGGCCATTAAATAAGCTACCCGGTAAGTTAAAACCCGGGTTTTGCCGGAGCCGGCGCCGGCCAAAATTAAAACCGGGCCTTCGGTGGCCTGGCAGGCTTCCTGCTGGATTGGGTTTAAATCTTTGAGGAGTGAGGGCACGAGAAGTATCTTAGCACTAAGAGGGATGTTTGACAAAGAACGTCAGGTCTCACCACTTTTCTGAGGTAATTATTTAAGGGGCAGCTCGATTGTGAAGGTTGAGCCATTGCCTTTTTTACTGAAGACTGAGATTTTTCCCCCATGGGCTGTCACAATCAGATGGGAAATATACAAGCCGATCCCCAAACCCTGGTAGTCTTTGGAAATGTTCCCCCTTTCGAAGCGGTTGAAAATCAGTTTCTGAGCGTCTTCGGTAATGCCAATACCGTGGTCAGCAACAGTTAACCTGGCCAGGTTGTTTAAGGAATCAACTTTAACCTCAATGGGTTTGTTATTGCCATATTTAATAGCATTTGAAACCAGGTTGATCACAACCTGCTCCAGCCTTAATTTATCCCATTTTCCAATGACCGGCTTTTTAACATCCAAATTAATCTGGTAATTATTCTTGCCGAAAGTAGAGGGAAGTTTTACGATAACGTCCCGGACAATTTCAACCAGATCGGTGTCCTCCGGCTCCAGCTTCAGGCGGCCGGTGGTGATAAGCGACATGTTTGACAAATCCTGGATCATTTTCGACAGGCGGTTCGTCTGGTGTTCAACGCCTTCCAACATATTCATTAAGTTATCAACCGAGAAGTTGGCTAAGGAAACATTGCGGATGTTATGCAGGGCAGTCTGGATTTGGAGTAAGGAGACTGACAGGGGTGTCTTAAATTCATGGGAGGCGATTGATAAAAACTCATCCCGGGATTTTATCTCTTCCCGGGCCTGAAGATTTTTAGCCTGCTCCAAACCTAAAAGGCGGATGTATTCAAGTTGTTTTTTCTTTAAATTTGCCGCCTCGGTACTCTTTTGGGCAATATCAATGATAAAGCTTATAAGAAACCCCAATGTGATGT
>CAYTPB010000047.1:0-4836 GCA_964439785.1 uncultured Gammaproteobacteria bacterium | reverse complement strand
CCCGAAGGGATATAAAGGTAATCCAAAAACCAATTATAAAGCGTCATATGCCAGCGGTGCCAGAATTCCCTGATGGATTTGGAAATATAGGGATAGTTAAAGTTTTCGGCGAAGGTGAAGCCAAACATTTTGGCCAGACCGATGGCCATATTGGAGTAGCCGGAAAAGTCAAAAAAGATCTGGAAAGTGTAAGCCAAAAGCCCCAGCCAAAGGATTTCTCCGCTTAACTGCTGGGGAAAAAGGTTAAAGATCTGGTCGGATAATTTAGCCATGGAATTGGCGATAATTACCTTTTTACCCAGCCCGATGACAAACCGGTTGGCGCCGTAGGCAAAACTTTCCAGGTTGACTTTCCTTTTTTTAATCTGTTTGCCGATATTAAAATACCTGACGATCGGCCCGGCAATTAAATGCGGAAACAGCGCCATATAGAGCGCTAAATTGAGGAAGTTTTTTTCGGGTTTGATCTTTTTCCTATGGATGTCCAAAACGTAGGACATGGCATGAAAGGTGATAAAAGAGATCCCGAGAGGCATGTGGACAGCCAGGTTGGTGTTTAAGTGGAGGCCCAGATGGACCAGGGGTTTGGCCAGGGTCTGGGCGAAGAAGACCAGGTATTTGAAATAAACCAGAGCGGCTATGTCTATAGCTACTGCATAAACTGCCCACATCTTCCTCTGTTTTCCACCCTTCCCAATCAAAATCCCCAAGCCATAATTGGCCAAAATTATCCAGAGCAATACCAAAACATAGAGCCCTTCTCCCCAGGCATAAAAAATCAGGCTGGCGAGCAAAAGGAAGATATTTTGGAACTTTTTAAAAAATACAAAATATCCTAAGAGGATGAGCGGTAGAAAGAGGAATAGGAAAATTGGCGAAGGAAAAAGCATGGCCTTTAACTTGGGGGTTCCGGGTTTCCTTTATCAGGGAGCTGAACTTTTCGGGGCTCGCAAATCCAGGCTATAATTTTGCCATCTACTACCACCTCCCTGAAATTTAGCTGGCTTTGGCCGTTTTCCATCAAGGCGCTGCCATCCCGTTTCTTCAACATCAAAGCCATATTCGGCGATCCTCTGCTTGAATTCCTCACTGAATCTGCCTTTAAGGCTGGATACAATTGTCAGCTTGCTATCTACTCTTTCCATTATGCTGCTGCTTTGGCGGTTTCTGCTTCTTCTTTGGCCGGGGCGGGAGCTCTCCTGGCTTTTTCCATACCATGGAACCTGACGCGGTCGGGCCGGAAGATTAGATCAATTTCCCCGATCGGGCCGTTTCGGTGTTTTTTAATGTCCAGTTTGATCATTTCCAGGTTATCCGGGTCTTCCCGGTATAAAAACATAACCACGTCCGCATCCTGCTCAATGGCGCCGGATTCCCGCAGGTCCGCCAGTTCGGGACGCTTAACTCCGCGGGATTCGACCGAACGGTTGAGCTGGGAAAGCGCTAAAACCGGCACCTTTAATTCCCTGGCTAAATTTTTCAAGCCCTGGGAGATTTCGGAAACCTGCTGGACCCGGTTGTCGGCAAAATTCTTAACCTGGATCAGCTGGAGGTAGTCAACAATAATTAATTTTAAACCGTGCTCGGCCTGGAGGCGGCGGGCCTTGGTCCGAATCTCGGACAAGGAGGCGCCGGGAGTATCATCAATGAAAAGCGGAGCTTCCGCCAGCTGGCCCATGGCATTGGAGAGCTTGTCGTAATCGTGTTCATCCAGACGGCCGGTTTTGAGTTTCCAGGCGTCAATATCGGCCTGGGTTACCAGCAGGCGGTCAACCAGCTCCTCCTGGGACATCTCCAAAGAGAAAAACCCGACCGGGACCCCGGCCGTGACGCTGGCGTGTTGTGCGATATTTAAAGCAAAGGAGGTTTTTCCAATACCCGGGCGGGCAGCCAAAATAATTAAATTTGATTCCTGAAGTCCCGCCAGTTTATTATCCAGGTCACGGAATCCGGTCGGTACCCCCCGGAGTTTCCCGGCGTTTCTCTGGATATCATCTAACCGGTCGAAACTTTGGGCCAGGGCATCCTTTAGCTGGATGAAATCCCTTTTGATATGCTGTTGGGACAGGGAAAAAATCGACTGTTCGCACTCCTCAATAATTTCACTGATGTCTTCTTCGCCGTCGTAGGATTTTTCAATAAACCCGGTTGAATAAGAGATCAGGCTGCGGCGCAGGGCGTGTTCCTTAATAATCTTAGCGTAGGACTGGATATGGGCGGCGGTGGGGACTAAATTAATCAGCTCTGCCAGATAGGCACTCCCGCCAACGGCTTCCAAAACCCCCTTTTGCCTTAATTTTTCGGTGACGGTAATTAGATCAATCGGCTCGCGCTTTTCAAAAAGTTCTAAAATGGCGTTATAGATTTGGCCGTGCTGTTCGCTCCGGTAAAAATGGCTGGCCCTTAAATCCTCAGCGATGTTTACAATTGCGTCCTTATCAATAAGAAGCGCCCCTAAAAGGGACTTTTCGGCTTCAATATTTTGGGGAGGCAGCTTGGCTGCCCCGGGCTTGGTTTGAAAATATAAGGTCGACGTTTGACCTGCGGTTAAAATATCTGACATGTTGAATTATTGGCTTTAGCTTTTACTTAATACCACAACTTGGGGTTCTTCGGGAAGCTTATCTTTAGTGACGTATAGCTTGGACTGGGGCTGGACATTTTCAGAACCCATCTCTTTTAAGAATTCCTCCACCGGCGCCAGGTCTACTTTGAGGCCGGGCAATCCGCCGTAGTGCATGGGGATGATAATACTGGGTTCAAGCTGTGATACCACCTCGGAGGCGGCCTTGGCGTCAATGGTGTAGTTTCCGCCCACCGGAATCAGTAAAATATCAACATCGTCAATTCCCTGTGTTTGCTCCTCATTTAAGACATGCCCCAAATCCCCCAGGTGGACGATGTTCAACCCGTCAATGTTAATGTGATAGATGGTATTTTTGCCCCGCTCGGCCCCCTGGACTTTATCATGAAAAACCGAAATGCCATTGATGCTGGCTCCCTTTATCTCATACTCGCCCGGCCCTAAAACCTGGAGCGGCTCTCCCGGCAGGGCGGCTAAATTGTTGTGGTCGGGGTGGTTGTGGGTGACTAAAACCGCATCGGCTTCCAAATCAGCGGGTTTGGGAAGCTTTAAGCCGGTAACATTGGGATCGAACGGATCAATAACCAGGGTGGCAGTTTTTCCCTTGATTTTAAACATTGCCTGGCCATAGAAGTAGATGTCCATGTCGCATTGGATGGTAGCATATTTTTTTGTAGTATACTAGCGGGGTAAGTCATGCGGATCTACTTTTTAATCAAATCTTTACTCCTCTCGGTGATAGTTTTGGGGCTCGGGGTGATTGCCTGGGTGATCTTTAGCTATTTCACCTCGGGAAGCTCCAATACCCCCGCCTGGGAGAAAAATGCGCCTGTGACTTTGGACCGGGTCAGCTTAAGTTTGCAACTGGATAATCCGGATGACAAGTCGGTTTTATTTGACCAGAGTCTCCTGGTGTCCGGCAAGACCTCGCCTAAAGCCACAATCATTGTTGATGATGATGGTGATTATAGCGCCCTGACAGCCGATTCAGCTGGCAGCTTTTCCAAGAGGATTACCCTGGATGATGGATTAAACCAGATGACGGTGACAGCCTTTGATGACCAGGGCAATTCCAAAACCGAGAACCGGACGGTTTACTATTCGGCCGACCAACTATGAAAGAATTTAGAATTTATAATTTAAAATTTAAAATTGGGCTTTTGGTGATTTTTACATTTTACATTCTACATTTTACATTTTACATTCCCATAGTACATGCTGATGATGCCTCATCCAGCGGGGACCTCCAGTCAAAGCTCAAAGCGCTGGAATCCGAGATCGCCTCAAAGGCGGCCCAGATTAAATCCCAGATCGGTAAAAAGGTGGAAAACCGGCTGGAAGAAGGGTTAGTCCAGTCCAAAACGGACTCCCAGATAATTTTAGCGGCATTACCCGATCAATCCTCCACCACCAATGACTATAACCCCGACGCCAATAAAAATGTGACTGTCTTAATCAATAAATTCACCACCTACGATTATACGGGCAAGGTGACAAAATCCATTAACACCGATGATTTTGTGGTGGCTTTGGGGGACCTGGATGATAAAAGTAATCTGGTGGCTAAAAGGGTGGTTAAGGAACCAAAGCCCAATCAGACCCCTATAATTTATTTCTGGGGAAAAGTGACTGAGGCCTCCTCCTCGGGCATGATAGTTCAGGGTAAGGATAAAACCCAAAATGTCAGTTTAAATAAGGATACCATCTACCAGGCGGGAGACAAAAATGCTTCCTCCAAAAGTTTGGAGAAGGATGAGATGGTGGTGGCGGTGGGTTCAATTGATGCCAAGAGCCAGGATTTAATAGCCCAGTTTGTTTATATTTTCAACGCTTCATCCTCTGCTACACTAAAGAAGTAAATGTTAATTACGCCGCACGCTTTAGTTGGGGCTGCAATTTTCACCCAAGTCAAGGACCCTGCTCTGGCTTTACCCTTGGCTTTTGGGTCACATTTTATTTTAGACTCTATCCCCCACTGGCAGGAGATTTTTTATCCTTATAAAGTGACCTGGAAAACTTGGGTTAGAATCCCAATAGATTTGGCCTTGGCCTTGATTTTAGTTTCTACTGTAGCAAATTCCCATCCCCACCAGTCCCAGTTAATTTGGTTGAGTGCATTTGTAGCCAATGCACCGGATTTAGACAGTCTGGCTGTTATCCGGAAAGAACTGCTGTTGTTTCCGGTTTTTAAAAGATACTATGACTGGCACTGCCGTATTCAAAGAGAAACGGCTTCGTTTGGGGGGGTAATT
>CAYTPB010000046.1:0-4864 GCA_964439785.1 uncultured Gammaproteobacteria bacterium | reverse complement strand
TATTCATTATCTCAAATCCTGTAGTAGTGGTAAAATCTATTTGGGGCTACTATAATTCCCGAGGTGATAAAAAAAACTAAACCGATTTATCCGGACCATAAAATCTCTTTCACCGCCTCAGGCCAGTTGAAAGTGGCCGCCGATCCCCAAAGGATCGAACAGGTCCTGATTAACCTGCTGTCAAATGCCGTAAAATACTCCTCCCCCGGAACGGTTATTAATATTTTCTCCAAAAAGGACCGGAGAAAAGCTGTTGTGGCGGTTAAGGACCGGGGTAAAGGTGTACCCAAAGACCAGCAAACACTCATTTTTGACCGTTTTTACCAGATTAAGGCCAGCTCCCCCCAGGGCTTTGGTATTGGTCTCTATATCAGCAAACAGATTATGGAGAAGCACAAGGGGAAAATCCGGGTTAGATCTGATTTAGGCAAAGGCAGTACCTTTTCCTTCAGCCTTCCCCTGGCAGAATAAAATTATTTAATAAACTATGGATAAAATTAAAAGGATTCTTGTTTTATGTTTGTTTGGCCTGGCCTTTGCCTTTGTGGAGGCAGTAGTAGTTTATTATCTCAGGACACTTTTGGGATTTAATCAGAGTATTTTTTCAAGCCAGAACTACTCGGTTTTGCTCAATTTAGGGTTTATTACCTTTTTATCCAGAGATAGCGTAATTATTCCCAACCTCATGCTGGCCCAAATTGAATTCTTCAGGGAAGCGGCCACCATAATTATGCTTTTTTCGTTATCTTTCCTGGCCGGCCGGAACCTCAGGGAAAAAATCGCCGCCCTTTTGATCTCTTTTTCGATTTGGGACCTTTTTTACTATGTCTTCCTAAAAATTCTGCTTGGCTGGCCTAAAACTGTTTTTGATATTGATGTCTTTTTTTTAATTCCGGTAGCCTGGATTGGCCCGGTTTTAACACCGCTTATCATCTCCTTGGCGCTTCTGGGGCTGGGGATTGGCCTGTTTTTATGGGAAAAGAGTAGGGTAAAATAATCCTAATGAAGAATACACTGGTTCTAGTTGGCTCGGTGCTTTCTGGGGTATTGATTATGGTGATTGCCTCCAATCTGACCGCTCCTAAGACCGAAAAACCATTAATTGAGCCGACGACATCCCAGGGTTCTCTTATCCAATCAAGCTTTTCCCTGGAAAAAGCGCCGTCGGAATCGCTAAAGGCCCAAATCTCCGCTATCAGCGGGAAAATCCTTTACCAGTCAAGAGTTGCCACCGAACCAGTAGAGGTAAAATCTCTGGATGTGATCCAGCAGGGCGAAAAAATTGTGACGGACCAGACAGGTGAGGTTAAAGCCCGGATTCCGGGACAGCTCAGTGTCAGTCTTTCCCCTAAATCCGACCTGGAATTTACCCAAACCCTGCCCCAAAACATCGTTTTATCACAGGATAAAGGCCAGGTTGAATACTTAAGGACAGGCCAAGACCCGGTCTCTATCAGGTCTAATGATTTACTGGTAGAAATGGACGGCTCCGATCTTATAATTTCCATAAATGACGGCCAGTCCCGGATCAGCGTTGAAAGTTTAAAGGGCAATACAAAAATCGGGTACAACGATGCCAATGAGGTTAGCACAGTTAAAAATTTATCGGAAGGTGACACCCTAATCTTTAACGAAGACACCAAAACTGCCAGGATTATTTAAAACCGCTCAAGGGATCAAGGATATTTCCGCCCTCATACCCAAGCGCCCAAAGCCCGACCCCTCCCAAATTTTTATCCCTGGCAAATTCCAGCTTGGCCGATAAGGCATCCTTGTCCGGGTAAAATATCTGATGGAAGGTTTGGGTATCAGTATCCAGATAGGTGATATGACGCTCCTCAAAAGTCGGGTCCATAGTGGCGCTGCAGCTGGAACACTTCTCCAAAAAATCCTCCACCCGCTTGTTGCTGGCAATCAGCCCGGTCCCCGGGATAGTGGCTGAGGCAGTTGATTCCTTAAGCGTCTCCCATTCATAACCGTAAAGCGGCAGACCCAGCAAAATCTGGGACGAGGGAAAGATCACTAAAGCCTTTTCTATTGCCGTTGAGGCGTCGTACTCCGACATAACTCCGGCGCCGTTTAAAGGGGAAACAGGACCGGTGACAGCCGAACCGGTATAGTGGTAATCGTAGGCCATCACCAAAACCTTGTCTGCCACGCCCAACATATCTTTTGGGTTAATCAGGTGTTTTTTAATCAAATCCGAAGGGGAAATATCCACAGTTAGAGTGGTATTGGAACCCTTCAGGTCGTTCTTTAATGATTCGGCAAAGAGGCTAAACTTCTCCCTGGCCTCATCCGATGCATCCCTTGAGCTTTCCACGTCCAGATTTAAATCTGAGAAACCGTATTGTTTTATTAGCGGCAAAACATCCGAAGCCAAATTTTGGGCGGAACCCGGCGGACTTGAAATAATATTATAAATTGAATCGCTGCTGCCTGAAAAAACGGTTAAGGATAGCGCTACGTTATGGGCTTTGGCGCTCTGGAAAAAAGGATCCATCCTGCCAGAATGGAGGGCCACCCAGCCCGGCTCTTCCTCCTGGGGGTTATTTAATTTCTTGATATGTCCGTCATCATCTATAGTCAGGCTAAAATATGACAGGGTATTAATATATTTTGAGTAGTCACTTTGGGCTTTATTAGTGAGCCAGTAAGGCAAAAACCCCAATACTTCCTCCCCCGGCCCAAGCCTAAAGGGAAGCAAATTTGAGGAGTGGTTAAATGACAAAAAATATCCGATAATTAAGCCTATTAATACTCCCCCAAAAATAATAAAGGGCCTTTTCATCTCCTAAATTGTACAGCTAAAATAATTTATTGTTTAATTTACAGATAACCTGTGCTAAAATCCTCAGATTATGACAGAGGCTGAAGCTATTGAACTAACATTTTGCGAAAAAAATAAAACTATCGCCATAGGCGGCGGCAACCCCTTGAGGCTTGAAGACCAGAAAAGCGGCAGGCCTGTCTACGAACTTCTCTTGAGGGCAGCCAAAGCCCAGCCCAAAGGCATCTCTCGAGCTTTATTAAATGAAATAGGATCAAGGTATGGTTTTGAACCCCCTTCTAAATTACTTCTGGAAGCCAGAACTGCCTTAAATTTGCCTTGCGGCCTCTTTAGGGTTATCCAAAGCAGATCTAAGGATAAAAGTTTTGTTTTAACAGCCCATGTCAAGGGATTGGGAGGGCCGGAGGCTGTTTTGGATAAAGAAGATAGGGTTGAGGTAACAGCAGACGCAGCCCCTGATACATCCAGGGAAAATATTGTTAATGACCCCATGCAGGATATAGCCTTTAAGCTGGTAACCTTCCTCAATTCCGGGAGATTGTCCAGCCTGGGTGCCAACGCTGAGGATTTTATGGACAGTTTGACCTTCGGTAATACAAAATACCCGGAGATTGAAGCCTTCAGAGACATACCCGAGCATTATTTTGTCTGGAGGACCCTCGGAACCTTATCCCCTTATTTTAAATATGCCATTGAAATGAATATAAACCGGCCGGATTTGACGCCGGCAGAGCGCCAGCGGATAAAAGGGAAAATCAGAAGCTATGTTGAGCAAAATTTTAAGAGAAAATATATTTACGATTCAGTTAAGAATTATTTGGAGGGAAGGAAGAGAATAAAGGTGGGAGAATCTGAAATTAAAATAAATTGTTATGAGGATTTACAAGACTTAATCCTTAGGCAATTTAATGTAAAAGATGGAGCGCAGGATAGGATTGAAGATAAAATTTCAGAAGCAGTACCTAAAATGGAAACTCTAGTCTTTTAGGTACTTATTAAAAAAGTTAAGCGACCTTTCCATAGCTAAATCAAACCCCTGGGAAATGTTATGGTCAGAACCGGGGTAGGTATAAAACTCAACCGTCTCCCCGACCGCCTGCATTTTATCGTACAAATTTTGGGAAAAAGCCACCGGCACCTCCTCGTCCGAGCCTCCCGCGTCCAGCTGAAGCGGTGATGAAATCAGATCAAAATGGGCTGTCGGGTCAATACTGTTCCAGAAATCCGGGTTTTGTGAGGGGGTGCCATATTTTTGGATCAGGGACTGCCTGCCCCTGTTTCTTAAACTCAGCTCGCTTGGGGAAGGAACATAAGGAACTGTCCTGGTCCAGTGGTTTATCAGATCATCATATGACCCAACCACCCCTCCCCAGATCACCGCCGCCTTTATATCGGGCGAAATCTCAAGGGCCCTCAAGGTGATATTCCCCCCCATCGAATGTCCCCACATGCCGATCTTTTTCGAATTGGCATCTGGGTATCTTTTTATGGAAGACAGCGCATTTAAGACATCAACTGTGTAGGCCGGCGAGTAGTAAGCTCCTAAAGGCTCACCCTGGGAGTTGCCGTTCCCCCGGTAGTCGCTTTTAAAAACGATATATCCATTCCTGGCAAAGTAATCAACATAAGCGACATACCTTTCTGTTGTCCGGTATTGCTCCGGCGGAATGTAACCATGGTTAAAAATAATTACCGGCCAGCCCCCTGGAGGCTTATCCCCAATCGGCACAGTTAAGAGCCCATAAATTTTAAGTCCGTCCGACATGTAGCTGGCGATGTACTGGTGGTAATTTGATCCGTCCGCTAAAGTCTGCTCGATATTTAAATCCGATCCGGGATAGCTTTGGACCCTCATATAGGAAATCTCCAGCGGATTATTATAACTGGGCGCCGCCGGGGTTTTATTGGATTGGGTTTTTAAGGAGGAAATATTTTGGGCCAGATTCTTTTGGTTTAATTTGTAAATAAACAAGACAGATAAAACCAAAATTAAAACCAGTCCCAAAACTACGGCTTTTCTGACCATCACACGCTATTTTAATACATCTATGCCGCCTAACCCAAATATCGCTT
>CAYTPB010000045.1:0-4882 GCA_964439785.1 uncultured Gammaproteobacteria bacterium | reverse complement strand
GCAATCCCGGCTGCTATCGGAATCGCTCCTGTCCCGGTTCCTCCTCCCATGCCGGCAGTCAGAAAGACCATATCGGAATCCTGCAGTACATCCTGAAGCTTCTGGGTTGACTCCTCAGCCGCCGCCTGGCCAACCTCGGGTTCACCGCCGGAACCTAAACCGCGGGTTAAAGACTCACCTATCTGAACCTTAGTTGGGGACTGATTGCCTAAAAGCGCCTGGGCATCCGTGTTGACCGCCACAAACTCCACACCCTGGATCTGCTGAAGTGAAATCATGGAGTTGAGGGCGTTTGATCCGCCGCCGCCTAAACCCACTACCCTTATCTTGGCGAAGCGTTGTACATCAGGTTTAATCAGCATAGAAGTTGTTTGGCTGATCATAACAGACTATTAAAAAAATGTCGAGTCCAAACCGGAATTTTACGGAAGGAGTGATTTCACCAAATCTGTAATCTTATTGGTAATCTCTTTGAATGGCAAACCTTTGCCTAGAACAGGCAAACTCATCTCGGAACCAGCCCCACCGGATCTCACACCATAAAGGATTAGCCCGGCCGCTGTAGCAAAGGAAGGTGAATCAATCTCATCAGTCAATCCGACAAACCCTTCAATCCTCCCTAGCCTGGCCGGGAATCCCAGTACATATTTGGCCTGCTCCAACACTCCAACAGTCAAGGCCCCGCCACCGCAGATTACCAGACCGGAAGGCACTTGTGCCCCAAACCCGCTCTTTTTAATCTCTTTGCCGACATATTTAAAAATCTCCTGGAGCCTTGGCCTGATAATAGAATCTGTCACCGCCTTTCTGGATACTTTCTGCAAATCCTCGGTAATCCCCATAGCCTTCACATCCAAATATTCATCCTCCTTTTTCCTCTCCTCCTTCTCGCCCGGCATAACCGGTTCTTTTTTAATCTTCCCCAGCCATTGCTTAATTTTTTCGGCTGACTCCAGGGAAATTCTGAGCCCCACCGCAATATCGGAGGTAACGTGCCTGGCCCCCAAAGGAATCACACTGGAATAGGCAATCGCCCCGTCAACAAATATCACCACGTCGGTGGTCTCCCCGCCAATATCAACCAAAATAACCCCCAGCTCCTTCTCGGTCTCAGTCAAAACCGCCTCAGCCGAGGCAATCCCCGAGAAAATTAACTCCTCAACCTGGACACCCACCATCCCCACACACTTAACCAGGTTCCTCATGGAAGTTGTAGCGCCGGTAATGATATGGGTATCGGTCTCAAGTCTGACTCCGGTCATCCCGATCGGATCCCGGATTCCTTCCTGTCCGTCAACAGTAAAAGTCCTGGTAATAACATGCAAAATATCCCTGGAAGAAGGCAGCGCAATCGCCCTGGCTCCATCCTTTACCCGGGCAATATCCGAATCCCTGATCTCCCCTTCCGGCTGGGATACCGCCACTACGGCATGGGAATTTAAACTCTCAATCTGGGGGCCACCCATCGCCACAAAAGCCGATGACAGGGAATACCCGGCCATTCTTTCCGCCGACTCAACACTTTCGGTGATAGCCGAAACTGCCTCTTCAATATCCACCACCTGTCCCTTTTTAACCCCCCTGGAATTTGCCGCCGAGACGCCGATTAAATTAATTCTCTCATCTTCCCCTACAGATGCAATAATGGTCGCGACTTTGGATGAACCAACATCAATACCGCAAATTACTTTGTCTTTTGCCATTTTATTTTGAAGAATATACCACAACCGGCTTATCAAATCTCAAATCAATACTGTCCATAGATTTTGAACCTGAATTCATTTTACCCGCCTCTAAGATTAGTTGTAAAGAGGCGACCTGCCAGTCAATATCCTTATCCAAAGCCAAAATCAAGGTATTAGGATCGGAAGATTTAATTTCCAGTTCATTATTATATACTAAAGGTGTATTTTTAACCGGCAAGTTAAGCGCCCTGATTTTGTTTACAGCCGAAAGCGCATTGGAAAAAACCTTAACATCCATCCTCTGGCCAATTGTCAGATTGTCCCCCAGATAAACAAAAGTTGGTACGTTTTCGGCGGGCGGCTGGCCGGAAAAAATTTCCCCGGATTTATCTACTAAAAACTTTCCGCTTTCGGTAGCATTTTTTAAGATGGTATTAAGGTTGGGGGACACCAGGGCTGATTGGCTGGAGGGAGTTGCCTCCAAAACCTGGGAGGGCAAATTAATTACCTTACCGTCATAATTAGTAACTAAATTATCCAGCATTAAAACCGCCTTTTTCCCTTCAACCAAAACCTCAATTGTATTGGGATATTTTTTACTGACAGCAACCGAGCCTACACAGGTATATCTTTCCATGAGGCCATGGGTAAACTGACTCTCCTTGAAAAGGAAAATTTTATGGCTTTGTTTTGAAATTTCGTTTAAAACATCGCCTTCCGTCAAACAGCTGGCCCCTAAAATTTTAATATCACTTTTTTCTATATTTAAAAAGTTCGACCTGGCCAAAAAAAGCGCCACCGAAAGTATTAAAAGCAAAACCAAAATTGCAAAGAACTTTTTCATAGTTATATAACCTTCTTTGATGTTACAACTAAAGCTTTACTCATTGTGGCATCCTACAAGAGCAATAGCTCATCTATCTTTAAACCCCAAAAGTAAAGTTTCCTGAGAGAGTCTTTTGGCCGCATCCATAATTACCAGAGCCCTGGCATTCCCAGCTTGTTCCCTTAAACTACCCTTCTCCCTTAACATCTCCTTGATTTTCCCGGCCAAACTCTTTGCGGTCAAACCGCTCTGGGGTAAGATTTCCAAAAGCCCCATTTTTTTAAAAAAAAGGGCATTTTCATTTTGTTCGTCCTTATAAAGCAAAGGCAAAGGAATCACTAAAGTTGGCACGCCAAAATATGACAGCTCAAAAAGTGTGTTAGCACCGGAGCGGGAAACCACCAAATCAACTCTCTTAAAAATCCCCCCCATATCCTCCCCCAGCCATTTTTTAGGCAAATATCTTTCAGGGTTTTTTAGAGTTTTTCTTTTTTCCTCCAGCGCTTCAAAATCCCTAAAGTTTGAATCCCCGGTCTGATGAACCACAAAAGCTATGTTTGTTAAGCCTTCCAAAGCCTCCAAAACCACCAGGTTAATTGTATGAGCCCCCTGGTTTCCACCTGTAAATAAAACCACCGGCTTCTTTTCTTTAGCAGCTTGTCTAAAAAAGCTATCCATCTCAACTGACAACTTAGGAGGTTCTAAAATTCCTTTCCTGATTGGATTACCGGTTAAAATCAGTTTCCCTTTTCTAAAACCGTAATCTTTATCAAAGGAAACGGCAATTTTATCGGCAAAAAAATTTGACACCCGGTTGGCCAACCCTGAAACCAGGGTCTGCTCATGGACAATCACCGGAATATTCAAAAGCCAGGCATTAATTACCACCGGCACCCCGACATACCCGCCAAAAGACAACACCACAGAAGGTTTTTCTTTCCATAAAATATAAAAAGTCTGCAAAAACCCGACCGGAATTTTCAAAAGCGAAGTAAAAGTCCTTATAGAAAGATAGCGGCGCACCCTGCCCGCCACAATCGGGATAAATTTAACCCCAAGTTTTGGCAAAACTTGCGACTCAACCGACAGCGATTTATCCCCCTCAATGGTATGGTTTCTACCTATATGTATAATCTCAATCCCTGGGTTTTTTAAAAGCTCCTCAATTGTTGCCTGCGCCGGCGTAAAATGCGCCCCGGTAATACAAATCTTCATGAATTAAAGTATAGCTCAAAACGTGGCTATTAAGAAACAATTAAGCAGCTATTTTGGCAGATTCCAGCTTTTTAACTCTTGTCTCATGGTTAATCACATCAGCACTAAACTTGTCCAACTTTCTATCCATTTGGTCTACTCTATTTCCCAACCTATCCACTCTTTGATCTAATTTATCAATCTTATTTCCTAACCGCTCAATGTTTGGCATCACAACAGCTTCAAACCCTTCATTAAATAATCTGATAAAATTTTCCTCAAACTGTTCTTTGATTACCTGGGTCAGAGCTTTTATGATTTTATCATCCATAGTTGAGTCAATATAATTAAACCATAAATAAATGTCAATCTCCTAAACCCTGGAAGTTTTTGAAATATTAAGCAAAATCCCGACAGCCACTAAATTTGCTAAAAGGGCGCTGCCGCCGTATGAAATAAACGGCAAAGGCACACCGGTTAAAGGAACCAAGGCTACCATGGCTGCTAAATTTAAGGCCGCCTGGATCCCCAGCCAAAGCGTCAATCCATACCCCAAAAATCTGCCAAAATCATCAGCCGCCGCCTGGGAAATCTGGAAACCTCTGTAAATTAAGTAAGAGATCAGGGAAATTAAAATAACGGCCCCGAAAAAACCAAACTCCTCCCCGACTATGGCAAAGATGGAGTCGGTTGAGACCTCCGGGATAAACTCAAACTTTTGCCTGGACTGGCCCAAACCTAAACCAAACCAGTTGCCGGAACCTAAGGCAATTAAAACCTGGGAAATTTGGTAGGAATAACCCTGGGGATCCGAGAACGGGTTCAAAAAGGCAAAAATCCGTTGCATTCTATAGGTTGAGGTCATTATAAACCCGGCAAAAGCGGCCGCTATCAGGGGGCCAGAAATAAAAAATAACTGAAGGGGAGCCCCCGCCAGCAGAAAAGTTAGAATTGAAGTCAAAAAATAAACCACGGTTGATCCCAAATCCTTTTGCAAACCTCCGATAATAAAAGTAACTAGAGAAACACAGATCACGAAAGTCATCATTCCTTTCCTTTTCTCAAACAATGTGGCAAAAAAAATAATGGATGACAGCTTGATAATTTCGGCCGGCTGGATTGTCATTGACCCAAGCCGAAGCCACCTGTGTGCACCCCCTCCCGCCTCGCCTAAACC
>CAYTPB010000044.1:0-4883 GCA_964439785.1 uncultured Gammaproteobacteria bacterium | reverse complement strand
CCTGATTGACAATGGGGTTTTAATAGGTTAGAATTTCATGAGCTTAAGACAGTTGGCGACCATAAGTCCAACCGAGGCATGTGGGCATAGTAAACTTAAGAGTATAGAGAAAAGAGTATACGGAACAGGGAATCTCTATACCTTATACTAGGTTCCCTATACTACTAACTCCTCGCTTAAGCGGGGATTTTTTATGCCAAAAACAAGACAACAAAAAGAAGAAGCAGTAACGGTAATGGCTGACAAATTGGCCAGGTCCAAGTCGGTGGTTTTTGCCGACTACAAAGGCCTTAATATGAAGGCTTTGTCTGATTTAAGATCGGAACTTAGAAAACAGCAGGCCGAGTTAAGTGTCACTAAAAACAACCTGCTGACAAGGGCTTTGGAAAATTCCAACCTAAAGGCTGAAGCTTCTGTCCTGGAAGGCCCAACAGCTACCCTTTTTAGCTTTGAAGATGCAATTTCCCCTATCAAGGCCCTGGTTCAGGCTTTAAAAGGCGCCGGAGTAGGTTCGGTCAAGGGCGGTTTGGTAGAGGGAGAATACTATGACCAGTACAAAATTATCCAGTTGTCCAGCCTGCCAAGCAAGGATGAGTTAAGGGCTAAGGTGGTGGGAGGCTTGGGCGCCCCGCTTTATGGCATTGTCGGTGTTTTACAGGCAAATATTAGGAATCTGATCTATTGTTTAGACCAGGTCCGTGTTTCGAAAGGGGGTGAGGGTTAATTTATGGCAGATAATGATGAAAATACACAAACCTCACCTGAGGAAACTCAAGTTGAAGAGTCACATGAGCCAGAGGAGCCAAAAGAGTCAGAGGTAGCAGAAGAAGCAGCCAAGGAAGCTAAGGAGGCTACTCCGGCAGCTGAGCCAAAGAAAGAGGAACCAAAAAAAGAGTCTAAACCGGTTTCTAAAGATTTAGAGGATATTATTTCTAAAATTGAGAAACTGTCGGTTTTAGAACTGGCTGATTTGGTTCACGCTCTTGAGGACAGGTTTGGTGTCACGGCAGCAGCCCCTATGGCGGTTGCAGCCGGACCGGCAGCAAACGGTGGAGCTGAAGCTCCAGGTGAAGAGCAAACCACCTTCAATGTTATTTTAACATCAGGTGGCGCCAATAAGATTTCCGTGATTAAAGCGGTAAGAGAGTTGGTCCCAACTTTGGGTCTCAAGGAAGCTAAAGATTTAGTTGAAGGAGCTCCCAAACCGGTTTTAGAAGGTGTTAATAAGGAAACGGCGAATGAAGCAAAGACCAAACTTACTGCGGCAGGCGGTACAGTTGAGTTGCAATAAGTTAAGGTTCTTAACGTTCCTTGCGAAAGCTTCGCTAGGATATTGAAATCGTTGTTTCAATATTCGCTACGCTGTTCTTAAAGAGACAGCCAATGAGGCGAAAACCAAGTTAACGGCAGCCGGCGGAACTGTGGAATTACAGTAAACAAATTAAGAGAGCCGTTTTTAGAAAAATTCTAATTTTGGCTCTCTTTTTTGTGGCAAAATCATTGAAAGTATTGACACCGTCTGAAAGGATATGATATACAAAGATAAGATATGGCAGACAAGATATCACTCGAAAATCTCCCTGATTTATTAACGGTTAAGGAAGTGGCTGAAGTTTTGAGGGTTTCCCCTTTGACAATTAAGAGATGGGGTAAAAGAGGCAAACTTCCGGCTATTAGAATTAACTCCAGAGGCGACAGACGGTACAAAAAAGAAGCCGTGCTCTGGCTTTTGGGTATGACCCAAAAGACCGGCGGCGAATCCAACTCCTTTTAAATTTAGCACTCTCTCGGGTATTTTTGCTAACTCATACAGATTAGATTTATAGAAAGCCCAAAATTAGTATGTGCTTATTTGGGGGTGGTAAGGATAATTAGGATTTTCCTCAAAGGCAATGTTCCCCTTCTTATCAATAACATAGTAGGCAAAACCCTGTTTCTCTATTAAGGAATCAGATTCCATAGTCTTGGTATTATGGGGAGCGTTGTCTATCACCACCAGCAGGTTCTTGCCGGTATTAATTAAGGCATGGCCCCAACCCGAGGGCATCTCGATTACGCTTCCGGGCCTGATTCCGGCCACTTTGACTTCCTTAACATCCCCATTTGGGTCATTCCTTTGCATAATCATAATCCCCTGTCCATAGACACAATGGTAAACCTCAACTCCGGGATAAGTGTGGAAATAACCCAAAGTTTTGTTGTATTCGATGCCGTTTTTGCCGGAGGACAAGACAGTAATGTTCTCGCCGTTTTCGCTTTTAATAATAAGATAAGGATCTTTAACCCCTGAGGCCCTGGGTTCCATTAAAACTGGTTCTAAATCTTTGCGGTTTGTAACGGTAATCATATCCTAAGCTCAGCATACATAATTTAAAAAACTCAGGTCAAGGGATTAAAGTGGGTTACGAACTCTAAAAGAGCCCAAAATCGCTTAATCCGCCATGGTTGGATAGTTAGCCTGAATAACCATTCCAGCCCTATTTTCCGTAAAATTTGGGGAGCCCTGGGGACTTGCCCGGACAAGTAGTCAAATGCTCCCCCCACTCCCATAAAAACTTTGGCCGGAATTTTGCCCTTATTTTCACCTATCCATTTTTCCTGCTTAACCTGGCCAAAGGCTACAAATAAGATATCAGTATTGGGTATAGAGTATAAAGTATTTAGTTTTTCAGAATCCGACATTTCACCTTCATTACTAATGGCGCCGCCATCACCTGAGTAATTTATTTTGATCCCGGGGTATTTCTTTTTTAAGCACTCAGCTGTTTTGTCTGCTACCCCGTTTCGCCCACCCAAAAGGCCTATTGTAAAGCCCCGCTTGGCTGATTCCCCGCACAAATTCTCCATTAAGTCTACTCCGGCCACAACCGGGAAGCTTTTCTGGCCCGGGAAATTAGAGAACGGAAAGCTAAACCAAAGCAAAAATTTCTTAATTTTTGAACCTTCATCTATTTGAGTTTTTACCCAGGAGAATCTGGAGCTATCTGGCACATTTAAGTTAGAATTGTTTAAAATTGTATAAAATTGTTTATCCTTTTGGGCCGCCATAATGAACTCTACATTGGGGGTAAAGACGGTTTTTTTGGCCGAACCTTTAAGCCAGTCAAGTATTTTTTTTACACTTTGGTCTAAAGTTATTCTGTCCACCCTGATCCCTAAAACTTTAATGCTATCCTCCATTTTTTACTCCTTCCAGAACTTCCAATGTTCCTTTGGCTGTTTTTTCCCAGCTAAAATTTTTCAGCTGTTTTAAGCCCTTGTTGATGAGAGTTTGTCTTGTATTTGGATCGGTAATTTTGTTCATTGCCCCGGTAATTTCTGTCAGGTTTAAGGGGTCAACCAGCAAAGCCGCCTCTCCTGCCACTTCGGGCATAGAGGAAACACTGGAGGTAATGACCGGGCAATGACAGGCAAAAGCTTCCAGGATCGGCAGACCAAACCCCTCAAAAAGGGAGGGAAAGGTTAAGGCGACAGCCCCGGTTAATAACGAAGCGGCTTCCTCGTCCGTAACCCTGCCTAAAAATTTAACCCGGGATTTAATCCCCAGCCTTTCGGGCTCCCGGTAGATCTGATCGGACAACCAGCCTCTTGACCCGGCTATAACCAATTTCAGATCCGATCCTTCGACTTCGCTCAGGACGCGAGCAAAAGCCTGGATTAAACGGACTAAATTTTTTCTTGGTTGGACTGTTCCAATGAAAACAAAATATTTCTCCTTTTTAAGGTCAAACTTATTCAATATATTTAATAAAGGATCATTTTTTGAGGGTTTAAATAGATTTTTTTCAACAGCTTCATAAATAACCTCTATTTTTTGAGGTTTAACCCCTACTCTTTTAATGAGGTCTTCTTTAGTGGCTTTGGAGACGGCTATTAATTTGGCGGCAGATTTGAGCTGGACTTTGGTGATGAGACCTAAATAAAGCCTTTGCTTTAACTGGTGGGTTTTGGGCAGGTATTCCGCGCCTAAATCATGGACGGTCATGACTGTTTTTAAGGAGGGTCTTCTGATTAAGGGCAGAGTGTGGGCGGGCACAAATAAAACATCCAATGAGCCGGTAAAGGTAGCTAAACTAAGGCCAAGTTGGGTCCAGAGCCTGGGGAAATTTATGGTTTTAAACCTAAAATTTTCAGGCCAGTCCCCTTTTTTAACCTCCACACCCGGCCTAAGGTAAACTAAATACTGATTTTTAGTGTCAATTTTTGACAGGTTTAAAAGCAGTTGGTAGGAATAGTTTTCCGTGCCTGTCCTGTCTTTTAAAAAGGCCCGGGAACCGTCAAATCCGATAAGCATAGTTTGAGTGTAGCATAAAGCTGTTGAGCTTCATAATTGCCCTATAGTTGATGAAACTATTTTTTTCTGGTAAAATTTCATCTCAAATGGCGGAAAGATACACATTTACCTCTGAAGAGGTTTTAGGATCATTTAATGAGGCAATACGAAATAATTTTTTAAGGTTGGATGACGAACAGCAATCGGATATTATTGGAAGCAAAACTCCCGATCAGTTCATGATGAGTTTTACCAGGCACGGAGAAACTCTGTTTGACGGAAAGACGGTAGAAGAACTGGAGAGCCTGATTGATGATATTAATCATAGTGCCCTTTCGAGAAGAGTGGGAGGAAACAGATTATTGGGGTATTTGGAGGGTCGGGTTGACGTACTTCGCAGGATTCCTGATATGAAAATCGCAGATTTAGCTATATTATGCGGCAAATTCTTACCTCTTAGTGCTGACTGACCTTTTATAGAGATCCAAACTTTCCAAGGCTATCCCCGTGCCTAAAACTACCGACATGAGCGGGTTTTCAGCAGTGTGACAGGGCACTCCTGTCTGCTGGGTCATAAATTTATCAAGGTTATTTAAGAGGGATGTGCCGC
>CAYTPB010000043.1:0-4984 GCA_964439785.1 uncultured Gammaproteobacteria bacterium | reverse complement strand
AAATAAAATACCTGGGGGTAAAACCCTTGGCAATCTCCATCTCAATTAACAGTGGACCCAGAAAATAAACCCCCAGAAAAACTCCTTTCCTCCACTGCTTTTTTAAAAGCAAAATTAACCCCAAAAAAGTTGAGATACAAACGGGCCAGGTAAAATACCCCCAAAGCCAGCCTGCCACATCCTTAAACCGGAACAAAAACGGATCCAGGGGATGGGATAAAATCTCCTTTGGCGTAAAGATAAAATCCGGTGTCCTTTGTGCAATCAGGTAATAAAGCGGTGAAATTTTCAAAACCCGGTACATGGCAAAGGCAATCACCAAAGACAACAGCCAAAAACTAAACAGCTTAAGGTAATTCTTTCTTGTCCGGGTGTTTAAAAATATTATGGAAAATGGGATAAAAATTATAGCCAAAGCAGCTGTTGATTTTGTTAATACTCCAAAACCCAGCATTAACCCAAGCAAAATTGAATCCTTAAGTTCTAAATTTTTAGCTGATGTGTAAATAAAATAAACTGCGAAAATAAAAAATGTAGTCATCATCCCGTCCACCACCGCCAATCTGTTGTATAAAAGCAAAAACGGACAAAGGATAAATAAAACCGCGGATAAAATTCCAACTCTTTTATTAAATAACCCCTTGGCTAAAAGATAAGTCCCCCAAACCCCAAACAGCCCGGCTGCAACCGAGGTGGCCCGGGTGGCAAAAAGCGGATCTTTGAAAAACCTCAAAAACTGAGCGGCCACCCACATATATAAAGGCTGTTTCCCGTCCGATAAGGGGATAAATAAATTATGTGAAGGATCGGATAAAATTATTTGTGACCACCTGGTGTAAATCGCCTCGTCAACGAAAATAGGGATAATAGTTAAGTTAATAAATCTGGTCAGGAGATAAGCCAACCCTAAAATTACAGGAATCCAAATTTTCCAATTTATCTTTCCAACCTTCACTCATCCATTATGCACCATCACGCACAAAATTGTCCAACAAATTAATTAATCCTATAGTTGAAAAGAACATGCGCAAGTGCCATAACTGCACATATGCCATCTGAGATGGACCAGTACCCTGACTTAAATACCTGGAGGTCTATTCAAAGGCCTGATAGGCCAGAACTTTCTGATGAAAAATCCAAACAAAGAGTCAAAGAAACAATGGCTAGTAGCCAACCACTACCTCAACTTTTAAAACTTATAGGTGGTGATTTTGTTGATAGTTTTGCTTATTTAAACTCAAAGGGTGTTGAAATAATTGCCGACAGTTATCACCCCTGGCAGGAAAAATGGTACACCGGTATCTTACCTGAAAGTTTACACCTTGATGCTGGAGAAGTTTATGATGCCCCTTCTTACGATGAAAACAGAAGGTGGCTTTTTACCATCATGGGATTAAGAGTTGAGCAGTATAATATCTCTAGTCCCGCTGAATCTCCTAAACAACCTTTTATTAAAGTCTCTTCAGATGAAAAGGTTTAATTGTATTGGCCTGACCAGGCATTGAATCTAACCCGCAACAAATCCCTGATTGTCTCCAAAGCATCCCGGACCGCATGGACCCTCTCTGAGGGGGCATGATGCCACTCCACCGTTACCTCGGCAATCTTATAACCTTTCCTCTTGGCTAAAAATAAAAGCTCAACATCAAACCCGGCATTAACGGAGGCCCTGGTAGTGCTGGATCCTGCCCATCTCTCTTTAACTTTAGGAAAAAGCTCCTCCCTGGCTTTTTTATTAAAAGCTTTAAACCCGCACTGGGTATCCTTAAAAGGCATCCCTAAAATCGCGAGTCTTAAAACCGCAAACCCCAGGGAAATAAATTTTCTGATAAAAGTTGAGCCTTTCCTCCCCTCCCTGGAACCAATCACAATATCAAATCCCATTTCAAATTTTGGGAAAAACTTTTCTACCTCTTTAATTGGAGTTGACTGGTCCATGTCAGTAAAAAGCGAAATCTCACCCTTTGCCTCCTCCATTCCCCTGATTACGGTCAATGCTTTACCCCCGTGAGGCGCCTCAATCAACCGGAAATGCGGTATATTTTTTACAATCTCTTTTATTTTTTGGGCGGTATTATCGGTTGAGCCGTCGTCCACAATCAAAACCTCGTATTCAAAGGATTGTTTTTTTAGATAATTATTGACTGATTCAAGTGAACCCGAATCCAAATTTTTCTCTTCATTATAAGCTGGAATAATTACACTCAGTTTCATGGTTTTCCGGTCGGGTTGGGCACCAACTTAAATAGTTTGACGCCGTCAAAGTCCTGGACAGATTCAATCTTAGCATAACCAAATGCTGCAATCTCGTACTTGGGATTGTTTATCGGCTGACAAACCTGATCTTCACAAACCACAAACAGCTGAGAGGTTTTAACAAACGGTACCTTTTGCGGCGGATGGCCAAACCTGCCCAGATAAAACTGGTAAGCGCTGTCATAATTGTGTTCCGACAAAAGTGCAAAGTTAAAAGGCTGATTCCCGGATTCGGAAATTATAAAATGGGCAATATCCTGAGTCCTCTGCAACTGGTTATTGGGAGGATATTTTAAGGGAGAGCTGACTAAATTCAGCGGCACCAAAACCAAAAACAAAGCTATAACTAGCACTTTCCTGAAATCCCTGGCTGTTAGGTAAATTAAGGCTCCCAAAAGTAAAAACGGGGCCGGGTTCAAAAATCCCAAATAATGGTCATAGACCGAATTCCTATAAAATGACATTCCCAAAAGTCCAACTAAAAGCCACACTCCCAAAGAAAGTATCGGCCAGTTAAAAGCTCGGCCTTTAATTTTTTTAATAATCACCCAGACGATCGGAATAAACACCAAAACGGAAACTATTAAAGCTATCGTCGCCACTTTACCAGCCATATAGTCGTTAATCAGGACATTATTATAAATAGGTAGGAATTGACCGAGGGAATCAACCACGTTAAACCCGATTCCGCCGCTCTTGCCTGAAAGCAGGGCCTGGAAGGCATGGAAATTAACAAAATTATGCCTGAAATCAAAAATTACCAGAGGTGACATTAAAATTAAAAAGCTTAAGATCCCTAAAAAAGTCCCCCAACCAAAGTTTTTTACCTCCAGCTTTTTTTTATTGATTAAAACCAAATCATAAATCCAAAGCACCCCAAAAACCGGCAGTAAAATCAGGGCCAGATAATGCATCTGGCAGGCAAAAGCCAAAGCTGTCCCTGTCAAAATAAACCATAGGTAATTTTTTCTTACCCTGGTAAGGTAAAGCCCGAGAATTGATAACAGGGCAAAAAACGGGGCCGGGTTGGGATTCCAGGAAGACCTGGAATAAATGATATTGACTGGGGAAATGGAATATAGCAGTGAAGAAAGAAAGGCCGCCTCCTTCCCAAACCAGTTCCTGGCTAAAAAGTAAATCAGAAAAACGCTCCCCGTCCCGATAAAAGCCGCCATCACCGCGGCCGCCAACGGGTTCAACCAAAAAATAGCCATCGGGACTGCCATCATGTAGTAGTAAAGCGGCCCCAGATACATATTTCCAACGGATGTTGGCGGACCCAAAAGCGGTATATGGTGGTTGACTAAAATTCCCTGGATAACAAGCGCATCCCTGCCCTCATCCCCCAAAAAGGTCATATATCCCGAAATCTTATAAAGCCTCATCCCCAGGGTAAGCGCCAGAATCAGGACAACTATTAAAGTTTCTAACTTGTTTTTATTTATCCAGGAAATCATCTTAAGTTTAACCAAAGTTTAAATAGCTCCATATAAGATTTTAAAATTACGTTTAACTTCACCCCGGTTGGGACACCGGCCGCTCTGGGAAAGTGGTGGATTCCAACCTGGACAATCTTAAATTTAGCCCTTCTAACCTTGATCAAAAGCTCAGCATTAATCATTGCCCCCCGGGTAGACTCAAGCGGCGGAATTTTTTCCAAAACCCCCCTTTTGATCATCCTGAACCCGCAATCAATATCCTTAACCCAGATCCCGAAAAGTAAAAAAACCGATAATGCCCAAACCTTTGCTGTCACCAGCCTATAAAAAGGATCGCTCCTCTTGATCCTGTAACCAATAATATAATCTGCCAAGTCAGCTTCCTTTAAAAATTTATCTATCTCGGAAAAGTCAAACTGCCCGTCCGAATCCGTAAACACTACCCACTCATATTTGGCATTTGAAAAACCCGCCCGGAGCGCTCTACCGTATCCGCCGTTTTCCTGGTTTATTACCCGGATGCTTCTATTTTTTTCAGCTAACTCTTCCGCGATCTCCCCGGTTTTGTCCTTTGACCCGTCATTGACTACAATTATTTCCCAGTTTTTTAAATCCAGGTTTTTTAAAACCTCAACCGCTTTTGCCACAGTCCGCTCAATATTTTTCTCTTCATTGTAAGCTGGAAAGAAAACAGAGAGTGAATTAACCATGAGTTAATCCTTTCCGTCTTGCGGTAACTTTTTGTAGGATGTTACCTGAAGCGGGAAAAAAGACTGACAAGTTACCATTAAACACCCTTCTATGCTAACATCAAAGTGTGGACAAAACAATTCAAAGCTACCTTAAATTAGCCTTAATTACCTTGGGTATTACCATTTTAATCTGGCTGCCGTTTTTACTCAAACTGAATAATTTTTATGGCCTTAATTTCTCCGAAGGCTTTAACACCATCTATAGAAATTATGACGGAATTGAATATATTATTGTCGCCAAAACCCTTTACCATCCGGAAGCCTTGTCTATGCTGCCCCAATCCCAATCTCCTTTTTATTATGCCTCTCATTTTCCCCTCTACCCTCTGCTAATTGCCGCATTCTCAGTAATTTTGGGTTATCTAAAATCCATGGTTTTTGTGTCCCTCCTCTTTACCGTCTTTTCGGTTTGGGCCTTTTATAAACTGCTGACGGACTTCAATTTATCGGACAACCCGTTTCTCTTATCCGTCATCTTTTTAATCTTGCCGGCCAGATGGCTGATTGTCCATTCGGTTGGTTCCCCCGACCCAGTCT
>CAYTPB010000042.1:0-5001 GCA_964439785.1 uncultured Gammaproteobacteria bacterium | reverse complement strand
GTTTTTGGTTGTTTGGGTGCTTTTGATATTTGTCCCGGTGGCGGTGACAATTGACAGTATACCCAATGCACTAAGGACAGTGGTGGCTGCTCCTTTTTATGAAATTATGACCGCTTTGGGGATTTTGGAAAGCTACCTTTTATTAAAAGAGAAAAACCAGAATTTAAACAAAGCTTTTTGGATGGTAATAATTTTGATAGGTTTAGTGAACTTTGGATTTTACCTAAACCAGTTTTACAATGTTTATCCTTATAAATATTCCAGGGACTGGCAGTATGGTTATAAGCAGGCTGTCCGGTATATCCGGCAAAACCAAAATAAATATGATGAAGTGGTATTTTCCAGGACTTATGGCGAACCATATATGTTTACGCTTTTTTACTTAAACTACAATCCATCTGCCTATCAGAATGACCCCGGGCTTGTCAGGACAGAAGCTAATAACTGGGAATGGGTAATAAGGTTTGGCAAGTTTTATTTCCCTGACCTTGGTGATCCCGGTTTCCATTACCAGGATATTATTAAGTCGGAAAAAGGGAAAAAGCTGCTTTTAATTGGCAGGCCTCAGGATTTTCCACCGTCAATTCCAAGGCTGGACAAAATTAACTTTTTGGACGGGACAGGCGCTTTTGATATTGTGCAATATCCCCAATGAACAAACTCCTTTCCTTAAAATCAGGCTACTTTTTACTCTCCTTAATTATTTTATTTTTTCTTGCCACCAGGTTGTTCCAAATAACCTCCATTCCTTCCTCGGTGTATTGGGATGAGGCCTCAATTGGTTATAACGCCTACTCAATTATAAAAACCGGCCATGATGAGTGGGGAAAAGCTTTCCCTTTGCATTTCCGGGCATTTGGCGAATTTAAGTTGCCGGTATACATTTACTCAACTGCCCTGTCCGAGGAAATATTCGGGCTGGATACCTTTGCTGTCAGGTTCCCGGCAGTAATTTATAGCGCCTTAACCTTAATTTTGGTTTTCTTTCTGGGACAGAAATTAAGCAATAAAAAATCTGTTGGGATAATTTCCGCGGCCGTGCTCTCAGCCATGCCGTGGTTTTTTTTGATTTCCCGGGCAGGATATGAGGCGACGGCCGGACTAGCGTTTTTTTGCCTGGGTGTTTTATTACTCCTTTATGCAGATAAGAGAAAGCTTTTAATCTTAATTTCGGCTGTCAGTTTTATTTTAAGTCTTTATTCCTATAACAGCTATAGAATTATTGCGCCTTTAGCTTTTGTAATTTTAAGTTTTGTTTTATTTAGGAAGGAGGGAAGAAAATATTTAGTTTATTTCGGTGTTGGGGTTTTGATGATTGTAATAAGCTTTATCCCGATTTTTAAACTGATGCTTTATGATGCGGGGTTTGGCAGGGCCGAGGGTTTTAGCCTAATTCCCCATATCCAGCAGGTTTATGACCTGCAGCATCATCCGCATTACCAGTTAATTTATGACAGGACCAGGCAGGGTGACTGGTGGGGTAATTTTTTGGCGGTCTGCAGAAACTTTTTATCACACTTAAGTCCCCGGTTTTTATTTTTATCAGGTGATGGAAATCCAAGGGACGGACAGCTGGGTTTTGGGGAGCTTTATTTTATTGATGGTATATTTTTAATTTTGGGACTTTTACTGGCATTTAAAGCAAAGGTTAGGGGTCTTTGGATACCGGTCATAATTATTTTGCTAAGTTTTATTCCTCCCAGTCTATTTAAGGAATCTCCCCATGCACTAAGGTCTTTCAGCGCAGCTCCATTTTTGGCAATTTTAATCTCTTTTGGGATAGTGAACAGCTGGAAATATTTAGGGAAAATTGTCTGGATAGCGCCTTTAATTTATCTGATATTTTTTGGAAATTATTACTTTAGTTTTTTAACGAATTACAACAAAAACTATTCCCAGGACTGGCAGTATGGTTACAAACAGATTTTTGCTGAATATGAACCACAGTTTCAAAATTATCAAAAAATCTACATATCTGATAACGAGGCTCAGCCTTATATTTTCGCCCTGTTTTATGAAAAAATTGACCCAAAGATTTTTCTTGGCACCAGACAGTTGAATAATGTATCGGACTGGGGTTTTTCTACAGTAAGGGGTTTTGGGAAGTTTGTATTTATTAAAGATAAGGAGATTGCTAATATTAAAGATAAAGGGGTTTTGATATTTGCCTCACCTGCGGGACAAATTCCGGGGAGAGCAGCTTTGGATGTTATCAGAAACCAGGATGGGAAAGCAGCCTTTTATGTTTACTCACAGTAGCACATTCACTAAAATTATTTTATGTTTAGTTATCTTACTGGCCTTTTTTCTAAGGGTTTACAAGCTTGACCAAAACCCGCCCTCACTATCCTGGGATGAGGCGGCGGCGGGTTATAACGCCTACACCATTGCCAACTGGGGGCAGGATGAATATGGTACTAAATTTCCCCTAATTTTTACTTCCTTTATGGATGATAAACATCCGGTCTGGATTTATGTAACGGCTATTTTTACCAAGTTTTTGGGTTTATCCGACTTTTCCACCAGGCTGCCTTCGGCCATTTTTGGGGTTTTGAATGTTTTGATGGTCTTTTTTGCGGCCAGGGTTTTGTTTAAATCCAATCTGGTGGCCTTATTAGCCTCACTTTTTCTGGCTATCTCGCCATATAATTTGCAGTTTTCCAGGGGGGAATGGGAGGCAAATTATGCCCTGTTTTTCTTTTTGCTGGGGTTGTGGAGCTTTTTGACTTCGGTAAACAATCCCAAAAAAGGCTGGCTGATTATTTTATCTTTCCTAAGCTTTGGGATTGACCTGTTTACCTACCATAGCGCTAAGGTGGTGGTTCCGCCAATGTTAATCCTGCTGTCAATTCTCTACTTTAAGCCGCTTATTCGGCTGAAGGGTCATTTGTATATCGGCCTGGCAATTTTTGCCCTGCTTGTGGCGGTAATTTTGACCAATCCCAGGCTTTTGGGGATTGCCCGGGCTGAGCAGGCTGGAATTTCCCGGGATACAGTTAAAAGCTCCCAAACCTACAAAGATACTAAAAACTATTATCTAAGCTACGCAAAAATGGTATTTGACAATTATTTGACCCATTTTACTCCTAAGTTTTTATTTGAAACAGGGGATTCCAATCCCAGGCTGTCTGCCCAGGTGAGCGGAGAATTTTATAAAATTGACGCTTTGTTTTTACTTTTGGGGATTTTAAGCCTACTGCTTTGGTATAGGAAGAAACCGGCCCTGATTTTGCTGGCCTGGATTTTACTGGCGCCAATTCCTGCCGCTTTGACAACCGAGGTGCCTCATGCCCATAGGGCGCTTTTTTTGATGGGCAGTATGCATATTTTAGCGGCTTTGGGGCTTGGAGCCTATGTTTTAAGGCTGAAATCAAGGCAAATCCAGGCCGGGGTTTTAACTTTGGCCTTGCTGATCGTTGGTATTTCCTTTAAAAATTATTTGGATGGCTATTATAATATTTATCCTAAAAAATATGCCATTGAATGGCAGTATGGGATGAAGCAGATTGTCCAGTTTGTAGGCGCCCATCATGAGTACAATCAGGTTTATATGACCGATGAGAGGCACCAGCCCTATATCTTTTTCCTTTATTATTTAAAGTATCCATTGCCCGATTATTTGCAGACAGTGGATTTCAACAAAGGGAAATCAAATTCCTATAATCTGGTGTCGAGTTTTGACAGGTTCCATTTTGGGGA
Source organism: uncultured Gammaproteobacteria bacterium (assembly GCA_964439785.1). Classification (GTDB taxonomy): domain Bacteria; phylum Patescibacteriota; class Microgenomatia; order Daviesbacterales; family UBA10151; genus CAYTPB01. The sequence continues at coordinate 1,302 of CAYTPB010000042.1, read as the reverse complement.
CTGGGATCCAATTGAGAGCAAGCCGGATCCGGGGGTGTTATACATTGTAACGCCGTCCCAGTACGACGGTTTGAGGTTTAAGGCCCAGTTTAAAGTTAAAGAGGAGCTTAAATACCCCAATAATACTGCGGCCTTTTATCTGGTGAGTGTGAACTAATATAATAAGTCCATGTCTAAGATTTCAGTGGTGCTGGCTACGTACAATGAGGAGAAGAATATCGGTGACTGTCTGGAATCGGTTAAGGATTTTGCTTCGGAAATTGTGGTTGTTGACGGGACATCAACCGATAAAACAGTGGAGATTGCTAAAAGATTCACTAATAAGATTACCGTCCGTGACAATCCGCCAATTTTCCATATCAATAAGCAATTGGCTATAGACCAAGCCCAAAACGAGTGGATTTTACAGATGGATGCGGATGAGAGAATTACTAAAGCTTTAGCGGCAGAGATTGTTAAGGTGACGGACATGTCGGATGAGGAGCTGGAAAAATATGAGGAAAATCTGCCCAATAAAGAGCTTTTTTTAAGGCATCAAAGATTAATTGAAGAGCGGGACGGCCGGGTGGGAGATAAGGAAGGGCCTTTTAATGCCTTTTTCATCCCGAGAAGGAATTATTTTTTGGGAAAATACTTAAAGTATGGCGGAACATATCCTGATCCGGCCATCAGGCTAATCAGGAAGGGCAAAGCATATTTGCCTGCTAAGGATGTGCATGAGCAGATGGTGGTGAAGGGGAGGGTAGGTTGGCTTCAAAATTACATGCTGCATGTTGACTCCCCCGACTTTAGCAGGTATTTGGAGAGGAATAACAGGTATATAAATTTAATGGTTAGGGAGTTTGGGAAGCAACAGTTAAAAAAGGACATACTAAACAGCTTAAATTATTTCCTTATTAAACCGCTTTGGTGGTTTTTCTGGACCCAAGTTCGGCATAAGGGGATTTTGGACGGGATCCAGGGTGTGATTTTTTCCTTTTTTTCGGCTTTAAGGTTCCCCAGGGCATATTTTAGGTATTTAATAAAATGAAAATTGCACTTGACGTTTCAAAACTTCATGAATTCAGTAAAGACCGGGGGATAGGTGTTTATGTAAAAAATTTATATGAGGCCCTTAAAAAATATACCAACCTGGATGTGACTTTAGTGGAGAAAGAAACAGAGGAAAAGTTTGACTTAATCCATTATCCATACTTTGATTTGTTTGCAAGGACCCTAAAAGTGAGGCGGGGGGTTAAGACTTTGGTAACGGTTCATGACGTAACGCCTTTAATTTTTCCCAAAGCTTATCCGCCCGGAATC
>CAYTPB010000041.1:0-5058 GCA_964439785.1 uncultured Gammaproteobacteria bacterium | reverse complement strand
GTATAAAGGCGAGGAATCTGGCTGTATTTACTTAAATTTCTGGCTAATGTGAGGCATTTTTTTTTATCATCCACCTCATCTAAAACTATGGCTCTATTAATTAAGACTTTTTTACCTTCCCTCTCCTCCACTTCATGGAAAATAGCTTTAGTCTTATGATAAATCTGATAATCCGCTGGGCTTAACCAGACCAAAGAGATTACACCTTGCTGAATATGCTTTCTAAGGTGAACCACTGCCTGATACTCTTCTTCACCAAATTTATATTTTCCCCTGGCTTTGACAGCTTCATCCTCTATATCAATACCGGTGATGGGATCTTTTAATCTATTATCTGGGGTAATTTCATAGTAATGCCAATCGATTTCACCATGGGACTCAAGACTCCATGAGGCTAACTCTGTTTCAACTTGGGCACGCGGTTTATTTTTCCAGAGGGGGATTAAACGAGTAATTTCGGCTGATTGTTCTGCTGTCATATTTTTCTGCTCGGGATTGAGGTGCAGTTTGGTTTTCCGGCTTTACGGTTGCGGCACAGTCACTGAGTTAAACAGTGTTACCCAAAACCACTTTTCCAAGTTACCAGAGTCTGGAGCCGGGAGTCAAGGCCTAAAAATGACCTATTAAGATACCTTGTCCTCTAATTTTTCACGCAGTATTATCCTATAAAGCCACAACATGGAAGCACATCCCATCCCGCAAAATGTGACCTCATTTGAATTCCATTTGGTTGGGGATATGACCCTAAAACAGTTTGGCTACTTGGGTGGCGGGGTGGCGATAGCCTATATCCTTTTTATTATGCTGGCCAATTCCGCACCTTTGATCGGTTACCCGCTGGTTTTTTTCTTTGCTTTAGCGGGAATTAGTTTTGCCTTTGTGCCTATCAACAATCGGCCCTTAGACCACTGGGTAAAGGCTTATTTTAGAGCTATTTTTGGTCCAACCCAGAGGGAATGGAGGAAAAATAACTTGTCGGCCAAAGACCCTATCTTTCCCAACAGGCTGGCGGCTTATATTACCCAGGTGGGAATAAAAAGTTATTCAGACCAAAATAAAGCTTCCCTTTTGCCCGCCCCCAATCTGGGAATAATTGCCCAAAGGGCACCGGTTACCCAAACTCTGGTCCAAGCTCCCGCACCTACCCTCCAGCCATTTAAGGAAATTGTGCCTGAGCCAAAGCGGGAGGAAGTTCCGACTTCGGAACAGCTGGAGGATACGGTCAAGCTGGCCAAGGAAGCCCAGGAGATTCAAAAAAAGATCGTTGATACCGAACATATCCTGACCCAGCTGCGGGCCAAGGCACCGGGATCCGGCGAGGATAAACAATATTCCGAGGAGTTAAAAACCGTGGTGTCGGAGCTGCAGGAGCTGACAACCGAAGCCAGCGGTAGCTCCGTAGGTGTGTCCAAAGTTACCCATTATAATGCACCACCGGTAACGCCAAAAGTAGTGGCGGCTCCGAAAAAGGTTTTGCCGGCCAATTTGAGTTTAACCTCATTCCCAAATGTAATTAACGGGGTGGTAACCGATTCGCAAAACAATTATCTGGAGGGGGCAATTGTGGTAACACATGATAAGGATGGTTTGCCGGTTAGGGCCCTTAAAAGCAATAAGCTGGGCCAGTTTGTGGCGGCTACACCACTGCCAAACGGAACCTATACCTTAACCCTGGAAAAGGAGAACCTGGTCTTTGATAAGGTCCAGGTGACATTGGACGGGAAGGTTATGCCGCCGGTGATGGTGGCGGCCAAGAAAGGGGGTGCGGCTTAAATGCGGGCTCCAACCCAGGACCATTTACCAATTGAGGATATCCATGATGATGTGGTGATTTTAAAAGACGGCAGTGTGGCGGTGGTAATCCAGACCTCGGCAGTTAATTTTGGATTGCTGTCGGAACAGGAACAGCTGGCAATTATCTCCAGCTTTGCGGCTATGCTTAACTCACTTTCTTTTATGATCCAGATTGTGATCTCATCCAAAAGGCTGGATATTTCCAGTTATCTGGCACAGCTGGACCAGGCTAAAGCCAAACAGAGCAATCCCCTTTTATCGGCCATGATTAGCCGCTACCGGGATTTTATCCGAAGCACAATCCAGGAGAATGAGGTGCTGGACAAGAGGTTTTATATTGTCATCCCGGTCTCTTATCTTGAAACGGGAGCAATTACTAAAAGCTCGAATGATTTAAAAAAGATCATGGCTATTTTGGGTCCGAGGCGGGACCAGATTATGAGGCAGCTGGCCAGGATTGGCCTGAAATCCAACCAGTTAATTACCGAGGAGCTAATCAGGCTGTTTTACGATATTTATAACGGGCAATCGCCGATAATCCCCATCCAGGCAACGGCCCAGCAACCATCAGCTGCAGCACAACAGGCCCAGCCAAAGGCGGTACCGCCGGCTCCGGCCGGGCCAAGCACTTCGGATGCGGAGATAATCAAAACCGAGGACAAGATTGATAGTATGGTTTTGAGGGCTCCCCAACCAACTCCCCAGCAACCAGTTACGCCGCAGGCAGCGGCTTCCCCGCCATTATTGAAACCAACTTCTCCCCAAGTCCAAATGCCGCCGCAATCGAGCGCTGTCAGAAGGCGGCCGTATATTGTTGAGGAGTTACCGGAGGATTATGGCACTACTTAATATATTTGACAGAAACTCGAAACTCGGAACTCGAAACTCAAAAAAAACAAATGAGCAAGCGGGCAACGATAAAGATAAACTGAGCATCAGCGATGCCCTGTCACCCGGGAGTATTGAAGTGGATTTCTCCAATATTAAGATCAATAACCAGTATTACCGGTCATTTTTTGTGGCCAATTACCCCAGGTATGTGGAGGCTAACTGGCTGGAGCCGTTAATTGATTTTGACCACACCTTAACCATCTCAATGTTTATTTACCCGGCCGAATCAAAAGGAGTTTTGGATGATTTAAAAAGGAAAATTGCCGAGATGGAGGCTACCATCCAGACAGATGTGGAACGGGGCCATGCGGTGGACCCGGCAGTTGAGCTGGCACTGGATGATGCCCGGGGGCTCCAGGAGCAGTTAGTCAAGGGAACCGAGAGATTTTTTAAATACGGCTTGTATATCACATTACCCGCCAGCAATAAGGAAGACCTGGATAATTCATCCAAGCTGGTCCAATCCACGCTGGGATCCTTATCAATCACGGCCAGGGAAACCACCCTCCAGATGGAAGACGCCTTTAAATCGACCACACCTTTGGGCCAGGATTACCTGCTTTTAAACCACAATATGGATACTACGTCTTTGGCCACCACTTTTCCTTTTACCTCCTCCGAGTTGACGGCCAATACCGGGGTGATGTATGGGATAAACGAGCATAACGATTCGCTGATTATTTTTGACAGGTTTTCCCTGGAGAACGCCAACAGTGTGGTTTTTGCCAAGGCCGGCGCCGGAAAGTCCTATTTTGTTAAATTGGAAGCGATCCGGTCACTGATGTTGGGGACTGAGGTCATTATTATTGATCCGGAATCTGAATACCAGAGGATGACGGCGGCGGTCGGAGGGGAATACATTAATTTTTCGGCCCAATCCCCTGTTAAGATTAATCCGTTTGATCTGTCCTTGGTATCTGAATCGGGCGAGAACGAGTTGGGAAGGAAAATTTTGACTTTAACCGGTTTTTTGAAACTGATTTTAGGCACGCTGGATGCCGGCCAGGCGGCAATTTTGGACCGGGCCATCAGCACAACCTACAGGTTAAAGGGAATCACGACCGATCCGGCCACCCAGAAACTGCCTCCGCCTCTGATGGAGGATTTGTACAAGGTTTTAGTGGGAATGGAAGAACCCCAGGCCAAAGAACTGGCTTTTAGGCTGGAGAGGTTTATTAAGGGTTCTTTGGCCGGGATTTTTACCTCCCAATCCAATTTAAACCTTAATAATCCCTTAACGGTTTTTACGGTAAGGGATCTGGAAGACCAACTGCGGCCCCTGGCGATTTATTTGATTTTGGATTACATCTGGACCAAGGTCAGGACCTCCCTAAAAAAGAGAATCCTGATTGTGGATGAGGCCTGGTATATGATGAAAAATCCCGATTCGGCAGCCTTCTTAACCGAGATGGCAAAAAGGTCCAGGAAATATTACCTGGGACTGACTACCATTACCCAGGATGTGGAGGATTTTTTGTCGGAGGACAGAGGCAAGGAAATTATCTCCAATTCTTCCATCCAGGTGCTTTTAAAGCAGGCCCCTGTCTCAATCGATTTGATCGGCAAAATCTTTAATTTATCCGAGGGGGAAAAAAGGCTGCTTTTGTCGGCCGGGGTCGGACAGGGGTTGTTTTTTGCCGGGCCGACCCATGTGGCGATGAGGGTAGTGGCATCTCCCGAGGAACACCAGCTTATTACCTCAAACCCGCAGGAGGTTTTAGCCCAAAGGTCCCAAGCCGCCTAACTTGCCCAATTAGTCTTTCTCAATTACACTGAAACTACCTGCCATGAATGATGCCCAAAGAAAACGGCTGATAATAAATGCCCTTATCCATGCTGCAAATCACTATAAATTACACCATGAAATACCTTACCAGTACCGTGATCCGGTTGACCATAGGTCGTACCGATACCAAGACTTTATCTTTCCTCAAGCCAGCAGAATACTGCCCAATACTTTTGTCAGATATTTAAATGAGGGGCGCTCAGAGAATGGACAGCTTGAAGCGGAGAAGCTGGGCAGGTTTTTTGATGAGATTTATAGAAATAAAGATCAGGAGATTTTAACCAGTCTAACTACAGAGGAGACAGCCCCCATCGAGTCTCCGAAGTTTAATAAGCAGTTTGATGAGTCGGCTGAAGCCGAACAAAGAGTTGCCCAGACTGAGGCAACAAAACCCCAACCAAAAACTGAGAAAACAGAGCCAAGGATTGAAATTAAAAGAGAGGAGAAGGCTGAGCCCAAGGTAGAGACCAAACCACTACATGTTAAGGAGGCCGAGGAAACAAAAATTTCTCCGATCCCACCGGCCAAAAAACATGAAGAGGCCACTCCCAAGGCAGGATTTGCCGTTAGCCCGCAGGGCAAAGTGG
>CAYTPB010000040.1:0-5140 GCA_964439785.1 uncultured Gammaproteobacteria bacterium | reverse complement strand
CCTCATTGACAACCTAAGCTCGGATTAGCTACACTGAACTAGAATTTATTTTTTCTGCCCATGGACCCGAATAACCCTAATCCAGGCTCAAATACGCCACCTGCCATATCCGGGAGCAGTACGCCTGCTCCGGCCGCACCCGAACCGATAGCATCCCCCCCTGTTCCTGCTCCGGCAATGGATTCACCTGCCCCTCCGCCTCCAACCGACCCACTGTCAATCTTAGGTGCCCCTCCATCGGCCGTTCCTCCGCCCGCCCCTGCCAACGCCCTGGGTCCCGAACCCTGGTTAAATCCAAACCCGGCAACTGCCACCGCACCTCAAACCGGCCAGCCTCCTGCCGCGCCACCCCCTGAAGCGGACGCTTTGGTCGCAGACGCCGCCCCGGCCGCTTTACCGGAAACCATGTCATCCCCAAGCCTGGCCGAAAATCCCTGGAACGTCAATAGTATCGGCGGCGGGGAAAATTCCGACTGGTCTCAAATGCCGCCTTCCCCGACAACCAGCCAAAACCCTGTAGCCGCCGCGCCTGCCCCAACCGACCCCGCTGTCCCGGCTCCGGCCGGACCTGCTGCGCCACCGGAGGCTGCCCCGTTTAACTGGAGCCAAAGCTCTACCGCTGCTCCAGCCACTGTTACCCCAACCGATATCCAGCCTACGGCCGAACCTACTCCGCCTAGTTCCCCCTTAGGCGGAAGCAGCAGCTCCGCCTATAACCCGGAAGCCCCATCAACTGTACCCCATATCGAGCCTAATGAACCCGCCCCGACCGACTTGTCCCAGCTGACCGGCTTGCCAATAAGTGACACCCAGCCTGCCCCAACCGGGGTTTATATCCCGCCCGTCTCGACTTCCCCCGATACCATTATCCCGGCCCAGACACCCGCTCCGGCCGCCGAGCAGGTAGTCCAAACCCATCACAAATTCCCGAAAATTTTGATTGTGGTGGGAATCTTACTGGTACTGGCGGTAGCCGGCGCTTCCGCCTACTTTATCTTAGGAATAGGCCAGGCTCCCCAACAGACTACCTCCCTTCCGGCCCAAACCCAACAACAGCTTCCCTTAACCAACCCGCCTAAACCGCTTCCATCCGCCTCAACTCCAGCCGCCTCCCAATCCGGCTCCACTACCGGTACTTCCGGTTTTGGCGCCACTACCGCCTCCCCCTCCCCTTCGGCTACCTCTGCCCTCCAACTCATAAAGCAAAGACAACAGCAGAGTGCATCCGGCTCCTCCCAAACCAGCACCAAGACCTCTTCCTCTACCAACACTACCCCCTAACTCTTAAAAACTTTTCCATTGAAATAAAGACCGGGAAAAAATTCTGTAAGTGGAAGAATTTAGGCCTCCGTTTCGGAAAAGCAGTTTTGCTATCTTTTGTTGCCAAAAGTAGAAAGGCTATTTTACTTTTATCTCTGAAAAACCTGTGAGGGGAACTAATACTTCAGGAACTTTAATCACACCATCCTGCTGGTTGTTTTCAAGCAGTGCTATCATAGCCCGGCTAATTGCTACAGCCGTCCCATTTAAAGTATGGATGTACGCTTTTTTTCCTTCTTTCTCAAAACGCTCATTTAGCCTGGCGGCCTGATAAAGGGTGGTATTTGAAGTCGAGGTAATCTCACCGTAATCACCCCTTCCCGGCATCCACGCCTCTAAATCAAATTTTCTAAAAGCCGGCGCCCCCAAATCCCCGGTGGCCGTATCAATTACCCGGTAGGGAATGTTTAACCCCTGGAAAATTTTTTCCTCCAGGGAAAGGAGATACTCATGCATTTTTTCCGAATCCTCGGGCAGGCAGTAAATAAACATCTCCACCTTATCAAACTGGTGGACCCGGTAGAGCCCCTTTGAGTGTTTGCCGTATGCTCCGACTTCCGTCCTAAAACAGGTTGAAAAACCGGCATATTTTATTGGCAGCTTTTCTAAGGGTAAAATTTCATCCTTATGGTATCCCCCTAAAGTCACCTCAGCCGTCCCAATAAGTGACAACCCCTCCTCATCTAAACCGTAAACCTGCTTTTCCGGGCCTTTGGGCGCATAACCTATCCCGTCCAGCACTTCATTTTTAACAATCTGGGGAGTAATCATCAGCTTAAACCCTTCAGACTGCAGGATATTTAAGACATAATGAATCAGGGCGAACTCCAGCATCACCGCTTCATTTTTTAAGTAGTAAAATTTGGCGCCGGAAACCTTGGCCCCGGCATCAAAATCAATCAAATCAAAAATCTTGCCCAACTCCTCATGATCTTTGGGATTTTCAATCTGAGGTTTCTCTCCCCACTCCCTCAAAACCTTAAAATCCGCCTCTTCTCCCACCGGTGCTTCAGGAGAAACCAGGTTGGGTAATTTTTTAATCACGCTCTCCAGATCGTTTTCAACAACTTCCAGGTCTTTAGAGAGCCTTGAGACCTCATCTGAAATTTTTCTCAACTCCTCCTTAGTTCTCTCATCAGGTGCACCCTTGGGCGTCTTTTCGTTTAACTCCCTTCTTTTATCCTCCACCTGCTTTAAAAGCTCTATCCTTTGATTTGACAGCTCCTCAAACCTGCCATAAATTTCAGCATCTAAATTCCTTTTCTTTAGACTTTCTAAAACCTGCTCTTTATTTTCCCTGTAAAAATTAATTAAACTCATCTTCTTCTCCTTTTTTCCGGCCGGAGTGTAGGAAATAGTATCACATCTTTTATTGTATGTTGATTGGCAATCAAAGACACAAACCGGTCGATCCCCATCCCCCAGCCGGCTGTCGGCGGCATCCCATACTCCAGCGCCCTAATATAATCCTCATCCATGACCTGAAACTCCTCCAAACCTTTTTTCTCTAAGTTTTTTTGCTCGGTCCATTTCCTTTTTTGCTCTAAGGGGTCATTTAATTCATTATAAGCTTTCACCAGTTCATAACCTGAAGCCACCAGCTGAAAGCTGGCGGATTTTAAGGGGTCATCTTCCTTAGCCTTGGATAAAGGCAGCATAGCATAAGGATAATCCATTACAAAGGTGGGCTGTTCCACCGCCGGCCTGGCAATACTTTTATAAAGCTCGTCACAAAGCGGCCCATACCCCACCACACCCGATAGGTCCAGCTTAATATTTTTCTCTTTAATAACCCTTTTCAATTCCTCTTCTGTTTTTATTTTCTCCAAATCAATCCCCGAGTGATCCAGAATCAGTTTATTAAAAGTAACCTTCTTAAAAGGCGGTTTAAAATCCAACGTCTTTCCCTCAAACTCAATTTTGTATTTCCCAAAAAGCGCCTTTAGCACAAAAGACAGCATCTCCTCGGTATATTTCATTAAATCCTCGTAAGTCGCGTAAGCCCAGTAAAATTCCATCATGGTAAACTCGGGGTTGTGCTGGCGGTCAATCCCCTCGTTCCGAAAATCCTTGCAGATTTCAAATACCCTCTCAAAACCTGCCACCATCAGCCTTTTTAAATAAAGCTCGTCGGAAATCCTTAAAAACAGATTAATATCCAGAGCATTGTGGTGGGTTTTAAAAGGCTTGGCCATCGCCCCGCCGTAAATCGGCTGGAGGGTTGGGGTCTCCACTTCCACAAACCCATGATCCTCCATATAGCTTCTTAAAAGCCTGATAACCGTGTGCCTGATCTCAAAAATTTTTTTAACTTCCGGGTTTATCAGTAAATCCACATACCTTTGCCTGTACCTCTCCTCAATATCCTCCAATCCGTACCACTGGGAAGGCAGGGGCCGCAAAGACTTGGCTAAAAGCTGATACTTCTCCACCCTGACCGTAATCTCCCCTGCCTGGGTTTTAAATACCTCACCCTGAGCGCTTAAAAAATCACCCAAATCTATGTTGGCCAAAAAATCAAAGGCCGTACCGGGCAAAACCTCCCTTGCAAAAAAAAGCTGAATCTTGCCTGATTCATCCTCCAAATCGGCAAAGGCAATTTTCCCCATAGTCCGCAAAGATCTGAGTCTCCCTGCCACAGCCACCCTTTTATCTAACATCTTTCCCGTCTCAAGCGCAGTCTGGGTCCTCCTCACACGGGCAGGATATGGGTCAATCCCCTGCAATCTAATATTTTTTAATTTTTTTAATCTGGTTTTTTGCAGATCTTCAAGCGGCATGAGGTTAGTATATCTTTTTTGAGGCTAATTTAGAAGCTTAAATAAATTCCGCCTGAAGGTCCATAAAAATTTCATTTATCCCCCGGGTCTCAATCACCTGCTTATAAAGCTCTAAATAACTCTCCCCGATCTCCCTCCAGCTCATCTTTTGCCCCACCTCCCGGGCCTTCTCCTGGATCTGCTTCATCAGATCAGGACGGGAGATAAACCGACAAACTGCCTGGGAAATTTTCCGGTAATTTTTGAAAGGAACCAACACACCCCGCCCAAAAGACAATAATTCCTTAGCGTAAATATAAGGAGTGGAGATACAAACCTTAGCCGCGCCGATACCATAAGACAGCGACCCCGACGAAGCCTGCCCCGGATCAAGATAGGGGGTAATGTAAAAATCGCTCGTTTGAATAAATTTAGCTAACTCCCGGGTGGAAACGTATTGGTTAATAAATTTGACATGGTCTGAAATCCCCAACCTTTCAACCAGATTAATAAGCTTTTCCCTGTAAATATCCCCGCCCTTTTTAGCCACAAAAACCGGATGGGTCTCCCCCACCACCAGGTAAATGAAGTTAGGGTTTTGCCTAACGATTTCAGGGACACTTTTTATGGCATACTCAATCCCCTTCACCGGAGAAAGCAGGTTGACACTGCCCATCACAATTTTTCCCTCAAACCCCATCTTCTTTTTAAGCATTTTTTGGTTCAAATTTTTAAAATCAGGCACGCCGTGAGGAATTACCTCCACCTTTCCCGGTAAAACCCCATAAACCTTGGATAATATCTCCCGGCTGCCCAGCATGGGAGTAGCTATCATCTGTGATTTCCGGCAAATTGCTTTGATAATTCTTTTTCTATTTAGGGTGGGTTCCGGCAAAACCGTATGCAATATTGAAACCACCGGCAGATTTATTCTGTCTAAAAAATCCAGGACCATCTGGCCGTTCCTGCCCCCGAAAATATTGAATTCGTGCTGGAGACAAAACAAATTATAATCAGACTTATTTATCTCATCGGCCAGGCTCAGATAATCTGAATAAACT